>JASLWR010000043.1 GCA_030740765.1 Thermoplasmatota archaeon | reverse complement strand
CGGTTTAAATCTTCGGCGCCACAATTCATCCAGAGCCTAAAGGCACTGGCGTTCTTGTGGCTATTTTTAAGTAAATTCATTAATTTCAATGATTATTTCTTATTATAATATTTACCCACTCTAAATTCGCCCTCAACATTGCAAGGTTCAGCGCGTGTTCGCAAATATTATTGATCTGCGCAGACTGCGCGGCGAAGCTTTGACAAGTGGAGAAATATTATTCCAATCTCATAAGATTAGGATCGACAGGGGGTATATCGCTCTCCCCTGCCGGTACTTTCCCCTCTGCTAGGACTCCTTCCCCCAATGCAAAACCCAGTAAAACAAAAAATCATTCCCAATCTATCTTCTCCAATCCCTCCACCAGCGCACTATATATCCTTTCCCTCGCCTTTCCCGTTGGAACAAGCTCGTGGGCCGTCCCCACTATCTTCATGCGCTCCGCCGTGTTGTGTTTTCTGAATATACGAATCCATTTTTTAACGTAACTCGGGTACAATTCCTTTTCCCGCTCATCGAGCTTCTCGTCTATGTCCCTCACACGGTCCAGCTGGCCGGGATAGCGTTTCCGCTCATCATAGAGCTTGGCCAGAACCGGGTCATTATCCCTCATGTCCTTTCGGATCTCACGCTCCACCAGCGGAACGGATTCCATGCCCGACGGTTCCAGCACAGAGCCGGTGGCGTGCTCGTCCACGAGAAATTTTATATGTTCGGGATTTATCTGGCTGTCCACCACCACCCACGCGCCGCCCCTGATCTCGGCATAAGGCGGCATGTACAGGACAACCGGAAGATCGTATTTCGACAATTCGTCAACGATCATGGCCCCGTATTTCAGTATTTCCTCGAATAATTCCCGTTTACCCCCTGCAAAACCACGCCAGTTGGGCATTATTACAAGTGGGCGCCTCTCCCGTCTCATGAACTCGATCCATTGGGCTGTCTTGAAGGACGAATCGGGGTACCAGACCTGTCCGAATTCCATTTTATCCACTGCTACGGTATCAGGGTCCGCAGGATCAGCTGGAATATGCTTCACCGTTGTTCCCGTCTCCACTGCGATGAAACCTATGGGGATGCCCCCCATGCTCGCCCGTCCCACGCGCACGCCTCCACCCCATGCACCCATTTCCTCCTGAGTACTGCCCATGTCGAACAGTATCTCCGCCAGCTTCAATCCGTCATAGGGTTTCGGTCTCTCTGCATCGATGGCGAGAGGGCTGATAAGACCCTTGTCCCCAATGAGATCCTCCTCTACATCCCTGGAGATACTATCATCGAAGGGGATCAATGGAGTTTTTTTACCAATTGCAGGTGGCAGACCACGGATCCACCCTAGCAGGAGCTTGCAGGCATCGCGCTCATCCTCCGCTATACGATGACTCACCCCGTTGGGACCCATGATATCAGGACCCCCCAGTTCCCTGTTGGACGAAAATATCTTATCGCCGCCGTAAAGAGCATTCAGAGCCCTGTAACCTGTAAGAATAATTTCCGATTGTTTCGTCTGTATGACACGTTTTAGAAGCCGAACATTATAGGAGATGATCCCAGTACAGGTATCGGTGACGATAGCCATGGTTGGCACGGAATGAAACGCCATGGATGAGGCTCGGGCCATTCTTGCCGAGCCAGAAAGATTCTCCTGATTCAATTCCGGGGAGCTTTTAATTATCGAGCTTATCACCCACCGCTGCTGTTCCGCGCCGTTGACGATGACCTTTCTTTCATGGGCTTCGACATTATCGCTGTGTACACGGTAATCAGGCTCAGTAAGATACAAATATCCCTCGTCAATATCCGCACGTATCCCCGGGACTCCTCCGATGATACTTGTGACAACATAACTTCCCTCACTCCCTGCCAGTCCGGCAGTCCGGGGACGTGCAGCCACCAGTGGTTTCAATAGCTTGTAATCCGAAGCGGTCAGGTACAGTTCATCGGACTCGTCGTCATAGTTCAAGCTGTGGCTGACGAGACGATCCAGCCCTATTCGGGCCCCACTGCCCTCTGCAAAATAGACAAATGGAATTCCCTCGGCAGAGGCCAGCTCCGACGCAGCAGCGTACGTCATATCTTCACGTATGGCCACGGAACCGCCCCGAATGGTCATATCTCCCGAAACTATTACAATATCCCGTCCTTCAGGAGCTTCAGGTGTTTTTATTCGGACCTTCCACACAACTATGGAAAGAATATTTCTTTCGGGAGCCCGCTCGATGGGGACGAGATGACCCGAACGGTCAAGTATCAGTTCATGTGCGCTGAATAAATTGTCCGGTATTGCTTTACCGGATTCGCCCCAAATCTTTTCAAGCTCTCCCTCTATGAGAGCAGGCCTGTCATACACATAGACCTTCCCCTTGCTCCGGCGTGCCTGCCTCTTTCGATCCAGCCGGTCAAGGTCGCGATATAGTTCGTGAAGTTTCTGCCACGCTTCTTCCGGAGGTGAGTAATCAGCATCTTTCAGGCTGTGCTCGAATTCCTCATTCGGTATGATCGCCCTGGTGGGCTCGGACTCCCCGGGAAATGTGTGTTCCATAATAACGTAAGGTTTGAATTGCAGCATCTGACCAGTGGGATTGTCCACAACTATTAAAATCTCCACGGATTTTTCCGGGCGATACGATGAATAGGCCCAGCCGTGTATCTCCGTACGGGTCAGGTCCACATCCGCATAATCTCTGAGATGGTGCTGCATCTTCACAAGAATTCTCCGCGTCTCCGTCCACGATAATCGTATCGGCCTCACGAACCTGAGATATATCTGATTGTTATGGGTCCTTGCTCCTGTGGCCGCATAGGATATGCGGAGATGGCGAAGCGAAGCCCGGAACGCCTCCTTGGCGGCAGGGAACGTGGGTCCGTCCTCTTCCATGACAATGCGGGAATTGCGGATCATGGTCCGTACGTAGATTCTATTTTCTATTTCCGGGTAGTCCCGACCTCTTGGATTATGTTTCAAGTAATGATAAAGGTGTACGTTCATGTCACTGGACGGTAGTTTAGCCATGTAATTCGCAAATGGTTCAAGCTGCCTTATGTTCAGAACGTGACCCAGGGACGGGTGAAGGTCCCTATAAAGCCGGTCTTCAACATATTCCCCATCCTTGCCTAGGGGGCGGCACGTATAAAGACCTGGATAGTTCTCTTTGCTGTCCCGCACTACAAAAGTGATCCTTTTTAACTTAGCGTGCCCCAAAGAGTTATTTATCGTATCTCTGAGAAGGGCCGATAACTGGTCGCTGTTGGCGGCTTCAGATGGTCTCGAGATAAGTAATTCTATTACGTCGTCGGAATGAGGTGAGTCCGGCTCGCTTAACCACATACTTTCCAGTTTAGAGTATAATCGGAGTAATAGCTCTTCAACGGTTTCCCCGGGCAATACCAGGCTCACCAATCCAATCCTGAAATGATTCGACCTCTCATCCCTGAACCTCCAAATATACGTCCTTTTACCTTCTGGCGATTTCTCATAAACGCAGCTAAGGTCCGGATGCCGCCTGTAAGCCCTGAGAATTATTAGCTTTCCTGCCAACCTCCTCAATCCGGTCCTGCCGGTAAGCAGGTATCCGATAAGCCGTCCCATAAATGATTCGGACGCCTCCATTAGAGCACCGATGATCCGCTCCCTTGCTTCCTTATCCCCCGACTCTTCCGCTTCGAGAATCTGTTCCATCATTTCATCAAGGTCCTGTGAGGAACCCGATTTAAGGGAAAGAAGATAGAGAAGTTCTTCCGCCTTTGCCACTATTTCCCGGTACTGGTCGTTATAACCCAAGGATACCACTGCTTTAAGATCGTCGGCAATGCTCCTATAATCCATCACTGACAAGCCGTCGAGGAGACGAGAGAGTACATAACGCTTAACATCGAGCTGGGCGTGGGCGCGAGCTAATGTGTGAAAATCCACTGGATCATTGATAATATCGATGGCTTCCAGGGCAGCGGCAACATTCATGCCGCCACTGAAATACCGTTCGTCCCGATAGAAACGTTCGACCAGTATGGAAAGGAATGAAATCCATTCACTCTCGTTGACAATCCCTCTGAGCCGAAGCGACTCTTCCAATAGAAGCTCGACTATTACTGCTGGATATGAATACCCACTCAGGATGAACTCCAGAGGCCTCCGAAGTGAATCAAGAGCTTTGGGTGAAGAAATGGAATGGAATCGAGCAAGGGTTATTTCCTTGTTTTCGCCTACAAGAGAATACCACAAATCCTCTATTCGCTTATCCGGTACGACCTTTGTTTCCTCCCTGCATATCTCATTATCCGTCTCCCCTTCGAAGCGGACAAGTATGGCTCCCGCTTCCACGCTGTCCCCAGTCTTCACAAGGATCTCCGAAACCATTCCCTGGAGAGGGGATTCAAGAGATGTGATCATTTTCATCGCTTCGAGGCTCAGAAGTGTCTCGCCTTCCTCCACTCTAGATCCGGCCTCCACAAGAATTTCGGTTACGGTACCACTGAGCGGAGCTCTGAAAGTCGTTGGATCAAGGTCTGTGGTGAATGTTGTGGTACGTCCTCCGATCTCGATATGACTTTCAACTACTTCATCTGTGCGATATACCCTGAGAATCTCACCACTGGCCTCGAAGAGATAACTTCCAAATGGGCTATTCTCCCAGAAACGCACTGATGCGGTCATACCGCACAATGTAACGTTATACAGGTCCACTCCTGCCTCGCGGACGTAGATATCATAGATATTGCCCCTGTACCGGACTCTTGTAATGGAAGTATTGGCCATGAGCGTAGGCCGAATAGTCTGACCGGTTTTAATACAAGAAAGAAACTGCATCCTCAGGTCCGCTTTCCTGACGTTCAGGTCAATAAGTGCCATTGCCATAAGTGCAAGATCGGGTCTTTCAGTAACACTACCCACGGCGGAATCTCTCTTCTTTATGATTTCCGGGATCCAGCCCGTATGGATATTTTTACCGTCAATGTATTCGGGGTCTCGCAAGAGGTCCATGGCAAAACCAGTGGACGTCAGTATTCCCCTGTACCGGAGTCGATCCAGGAAGGCGATCATATGTAGTCGTGCTTCCTCCCGGCTCTTTCCTTTGGATACGACATGGCCGATCTGACTGTCGGCAAAAGAATGAACCATGCTGCTGGGACCGTGACTGAAATAATAGCGAGGAGTATTGGGATCAGTGGGCGGTATTTCAATATCCTTGACAGTTCCGGACTGAGGACTGAATCCCGCATCGGGATTTTCCGCCAATAACCGCACCGATATACTGTGTCCGCTTGAGGAGAAATCCAAGCCGCGGTTCCTCAATTCTGGAGATAGGGGAATTCCCATAGCTACTTTCAACTGTTCGATAACTAGGTCTAGGCCCGGAATGAGTGCTTCTGTTGCGATGTGTTCTACTTGCAGGCGTGTATTCATCTCCATGAAATACGGATTACCCGCGTCATCCACCAGGAACTCAACTGTACCTGCACCCTGGTATCCAACCGATATAGCGGCAGACACGGATGCTTTGCGGATACGTTGGCGGGTTTCTTCTGAAATGGGTATACCGACTCCCGCTTCCTCGATTAGTTTCTGATTATGCCGCTGTATGGAGCATTCGCGTTCTCCCAGTGCCACCACATTCCCATGGCAGTCTGCCAGTATTTGTTCCTCCACGTGCCGAATTCCTCCGATGGCAGCTTTTTCCATAAAGACGACTTCGTTTCCGAAGGCTGCCCTGGATTCCGCTCGTGCCGCGTTGAAGCCGCTTTCAAGCTCGCCCATATTATTAACGAATCGAATACCACGCCCACCCCCTCCCGCAGTGGCTTTTATTGCCACGGGAAGCCCGATCTTCCGGGTAATATCTGCAGCTCTATCGAAGGTATGCACGCCGAAATTATCGTATGCAATCCGGTACAGGTCTCCCTTCATCTCAAGTATTTTTCCCCCGTCCTTTGTGAATAATAATTTTTCTATTTCAGCGATCTTGTTTTTATTATCATGGATGACTTCGTAACTCCCGCTCCACCTTAGCATGGGAACCCCTGCAGCCTGCATAATCAATTTTGACATGATCTTGTCGCCCATAGCTCTCATGGCGTTGACCGGCGGGCCGATGAAAACGAGACCTCTATCATGAACCCTCTTCGCGAACTCAACATTCTCGGCGAGATGACCCCAACCAACCGCAACTGAGTCACATCGGTACTCTTTAGCGATTCGAAGCACCTTGTCCTGGTTCTGGTATGTATCCGTTGGACGGGTTCCGTCCAGTCGTGCGATCTCGATGCCGAATTGTTTCAGATACTCGGGTCGTCCCAGAGCATCTTCGTTGCTATCACCGATCCAATCGGCATCGGAGGCCAAGGCTACTATCTGGATGAGATTCGAGTCCGTACCGCCGGATATCATATAGGAAAGTGATTTTATACCCTGGATGAGACGCAAAGCGGACAGGCCGTTGTTAACGATAAGAATTCGGCAGAAAGTCCTTTCCGGCATACCGTTTTGTTCCTCAATAAAATTTCTAATGACAGAATTACTTTTTTTTGTCTTATTAGAAAGTGTATTGGAATATTCCGTCTTTTCTTTGAATTTTTTTTCCAGAACTGCGTTCATTTTATCACACGGATGCGGGATGACATCTCGGCATTTACTTGCCGTATTAAAGCTTTGCCTCACTATTAACCACACTGTTCAGTAAAATGAGCAATTTCCATCATTAAATGAAACCGATAAAAAAAGATAATAGGAAGGTACGTATCTCGTGTATCTGTAGTCGATCGCAATAACTAGGAGGCGTACTGATGGATCTGAATGATGTATTTCAAAGGATAGACGATTATTCGCAACAGATGTATGACACGTTGATGGACGTGTGCAGAATAAGGGCTTTGGCTCCCGAGAATGAAGGTGACGGAGAACTTGAGAAAGCCGAATTCCTGATGAACGTGCTCAAGGATTCCGGATTCGAAAACGCAAGGATAGTAAAGGCTCCCGACTCACGAGTAACATGCGGATTCCGACCAAACGTCATCGGAGTTCTCAAGGGCAGCAGGCCGGAACTGGGAACCATATGGTCAGTTGCTCACATCGATGTGGTGCCTCCGGGAGACCTGGGACTGTGGAATTCTGAGCCTTACGAGCCGGTGGAAACCGACGAAAAGATAATCGGAAGAGGGGTGGAGGACAATACTCAGTCATTGATAGCCTCGCTGTTCGCCGCCCGTGCAGTGAATGATTCCGGGATAGGACATGAATACAATATCGGACTCGCATTTGTGGCAGACGAGGAGGTTGGCTCCAAGTACGGCATCAAATATCTGGTGGAGAACACCGATATCTTCCACCGGGAGAAGGACCTGATCGTGGTCCCTGATTCCGGGAACCCGGAAAGCGATTTCGTTGAGGTATCCGAAAAGAGCATACTGTGGTTGAAGGTCACCACCACGGGAAAACAGTGCCATGCGTCCTCTCCTGAAAGGGGGAATAACGCTTACCGTGCCGCCATGAAATTCTTGCTGAAGGCAGACGAGTATCTTCACGAACGATACGGTCTTAGGGACCCGCTCTTCGACCCTCCCATCTCCACTTTCGAACCCACGAAGAAGCTGGCCAACGTAGGGAACGTGAACACCATACCCGGTGAGGATGTTTCCTACTTCGACATGAGAATACTTCCCGATTACGACCCCGACGCGATACTTGTGGACATGGAGGAGATCGCGAGAGAGGTGGAAGGGGAGGCCGGAGTAACGATAAATTTCGAAAAGGAGAACTACGACCGTGCAGCTCCGCCGACACCTCCCGATGCTCCGGTGGTTAAAAAGCTCATTTCGGCTATTAAAAAGGTCTATGATAATGAACCAAAACCGGGAGGGATAGGAGGGGGCACCTGCGCAGCCATCTTCAGAAGGGCCGGATTCAACGCAGTGGTATGGAGCACCATTGACGAACAGGCCCACGCTCCCAACGAATATATCTACAAGAAGAATCTTATCAATGACAGCAAGGTATTTGCTGCGCTTTATACTGAGTGAGTTTTTCATTTACCATTCAATTTTTAACGGCAATATCAACGGTATGGTACGTCTTTACTTGTAAAGATGAGATGTACTGGCTCATCTTGACAAGTATGGTGGGCCCACTGCGTTCCGATGCCCGCGTTGCTCCGGTGAATTGAAATTCACCTGCATCCTCGGGACGTTACCCTCCGGATGCATTGGAAATGCATCTTCTCCCTCAGGAGCAAGCTCCTTACGTGTGATGGTGAATGAAATTCACCGAACCCTAATAGAATCTCCGATTCTATGTCGGGAGCCAGTATGGGTCACCTTTACCAGAGCATCAATTCACGTCCTGAGAATACTTTTCTGAATCCCTGTGTAATGATTAGTTAATAATCTATCACTTCGGCAAATTCCGGTTCTTCTTCTTCTTTTTCATTAGTCAAATTTGAAACTAATCCAATAAGTTTTTGACATTCATATAAATCTTTTCGTGGTACGCGGTATTTATATTTGTTATGATTAGTATGAATATTTATCGTTGAAGTGATGAGTTTACCAGGGTTTTTCATTTCAATCTTTGTTATCTTGTCATAAGGGATTTCGATACTCTTTTTCCCCCTTCCAGGAATCTCATCTGGTGGTAATGTTTTTATTTCATCGGATTCCTTTTTTGCAGCTTTCAATCCTTTAGTCAAAACGGTTGCGAAAATTGCATCACCAATAATACCTGGACCAAGCAAACTAATTGCCGTAGATTTTAAGGCTAATTTTCCACCTTCCAAATATTTCACGATAATTACTCTATGGGTAGTGAAACATATATTATACTGGTCAGAGCCGCTAATCCCGATTATTGCACCCAACATTTCTTCTACTTCAGTCTCCACTAGAGGTTCAACTTCAACTGGTTTTACCTTCATACGTATTTTTACCATAATTTCACCAGTTTCTCTGATATATTGTGCCTTCAGATAGAATCCTCATACACTATAGACTTTACTCCATTGCTTGTAAAATTTTCAATTTCTATACTCTGTGATAGCCTGTAGAGGATGTTCTAGGTATCAGGTGAGTATGAGGAGTGCGGTTTCAATATCAAGGTAATTCATCATTTCACCTTCTTAAAAGAAGTACTCCCAATATTTTAATACAATCAATTGAAAAAAGGATTCATCAGTTCTGATAATGAAACAAGTTCTGAAAGGTCTTTCCTATGCGCATAAGATGGCCTCAGTTCACCGTGACATAAAACCTGATAATATCTTGTTTACTTCTGATGGTGTGGCTAAGATAACGGATTGGGGTATTGGTAAGTTCATGGCTTCAGTCTCGAAATCTAAAACCGCGGGTATCAAAGGAACCCTTGATTACTGCGCACCCGAGCAATTTGCGCCCTACGAGTATGGTGAGGTCGATTGGCAGACAGATATTTTCCAGGTTGGTGCCATGTTTTATGAAATGCTAACCGGAGTGAATCCGTTTGCAGGTGTGGAATTAGCAGAGTGCATGGGGAAGGTGCTGACGTATAACCCAGAACCACCGAGTTCACATAATTCTGAAATACCGGACGAATTAGATGAAGTTGTTATAGGCGCCATAGAGAAGAAGAAAGAAGATCGGTGGGATAGCGGTGCAGTGATGTTGAACGAGTTAAAAAGGATGATCGGCAAAAAGGAGACAAGATTTATAAAAACTCAAGCGGTAGAATTGGATATTCCTCCACCACCAGAAGAGGAAAAAATTTCTTGTTCAGAATGTACAAACTTGATCGGATTTGACAATAAGAAATTACGTTGTAAGAACTGTAAGAAGTACTTTTGCGAGACCTGTGAAGAATGGATCGATAAGGTCCCTTCATATAAAGGATACAAGGTCAAGGTAGATTATCCTTTGTGTGAGGATTGCTATGATGAAGCGGTCGATGAAAGAAAAAGACGGACTGATGCTTTTATCAAGAAAAAGAAATCGTCGGGTTGGCGGAAGGCAGGTGATGATTGGGTTAACAGTATTGGTATGAAGTTTAAGAAGATTCCTGACAAGAACTATTACATGGGCAAATACACAGTCACACAGAAGGAGTGGACGGCCATAATGAATACAACTCCCTGGAAAAACTACGTCACTAACGAAGGAGATGATTATCCCGCTACCTTCATTTCGTGGTTTGAATGTCAGGAGTTCGTGAAAAAATTGAATTCAAAGGAGGGGTATAATAAATATCGCCTACCGACTGAAGAGGAATGGGAACACGCGTGTAGAGCAGGGAGTACGACGAAATACTGTTTTGGCGATGATGAGAGTAGGTTAGGCGAGTATGCGTGGTATCGTAAAAATGCATGGGATGTTGGATATAAAGGTGCTCATAGAGTCGGACAGAAGAAGCCCAATAAATGGGGACTTCATGACATGCATGGTAACGTGACGGAGTGGTGTCAAAACTGGTTCAATGATGATCGTCGGGACAGAGTTTTTCGTGGCACAAATAATGGCTACAATGCCCATAGAAGCGAGTCGGCATATCGCAATGGGAATCAACCTAGCAGCCGCAATTCCGATGGTGGCGTTCGCCTTGTGAGAAACATCTAAATAAGCCTACCGAGAATAATCTCTTTCCACACCAAGGGATGGTATAAATACGGAATTATTTGGCTAAAATATCCCTGTAAATATGGGTTTTGAACCCAAAAGAATATGGACCCGTCGGGATTTGAACCCGAGGCCTCCTCCATGCCAAGGAGACGATCTTCCGGACTGATCTACGGGCCCATTCTCATGGGCAAAGCGAGGGGAAATGGGACCGTTAGCCATGAACCAAAGGTTTGTGGCGTCAAGAATCCATTACCAACGAACGGTGCGAGTATTTTATTTCTATTTTATATTTTCCTTGCCAGTATAACATTATGTTCAAGCATTATCAAATCCTGAAAGTAAAAGTTTCCGGGAGTAACAGAACTTAAAAATTGAAGATAGTTTTAATTATATGCTGAGCAATATTGACATATCAAACTGGTCCATGTGAACATCCATGAACATCATCAAGACAGAGAATCTGACCAAGCGCTACGGCAAGGTGGAGGCACTTCGCGGGGTAAGTCTAGAGGTGGGTGAGGGAGCAGTGGGTCTCCTGGGGCCTAACGGCGCCGGCAAGACCACGCTTCTTCGGATCCTTCTTGGTCAGACCAAGAAAACCTCCGGGACGGCCATGCTTTTGAACACCTCCATTAGCGACAAGAATTTCGAGGTGCGCCGCAATTTCGGCTACATGCCGGAGCACGAATGTCTGGTACCCACCATGAACGCGGTCACCTTCATTTCGTATATGGCCATGATAAACGGCCTACCGCGGAGCGATGCTGTCCAGAGGGCCCATGAAGCCCTCCACTATGTGGGTATCGGCGACGAGCGCTACCGGTTCATAAAGACCTATTCCACGGGAATGAGACAGAAGATAAAATTCGCCCAGGCCATTGCCCATGACCCACAGGTGCTTTTTCTGGACGAACCCACAAATGGCATGGACCCGGAAGGACGAAGGCAGATACTGGACCTGATTAAGGATGTTCATGTGAATCACGGCAAGTCCGTGGTCCTCTCGAGCCACCTTTTGGCCGATGTGGAAGCCATATGCGACCACGTTATTGTGTTGAACGAGGGGAAGCTGGTGCTTGATGATCTTCTATCGGCGCTGACCGGTACGGATAAAAATACTCTCGATATCAAGATCAAGGGTGATGGCGATCGGTTCATGTCCGTCCTTGAAAAACAGGGCTTCAATGTAACCCGTGAGGAAAATCTGTTCAAGGTGGAACGCAAGGGCGATACTCTCGACATAATCGTCAAGCTCTGTGCCGAGAACGGCATCCAGCTCCGCTACGCCAACCAGAGTTTCAGATCATTGGAAGACATTTTTATCGAAATAATATCCAGAAGTTCCGGGAAAGGTGGCGTAACGGTACAGAAGAAAGATTCGAACTCTGCAACAGGGGGTGGTTCCGGTGCCAATTGAGAAGGGAGGATACAGAGCCTGGAAGGGTAAAACCAGGGGTCTTACACACCGAATATTTTCCATTGCAAACTGCGAACTTCGTTATAGATTGAAGAGACCGGCCATTATAGTAGTTTTGGCCATACTAGGGCTCTATACCGTAACAACCGGGCTAATACCCATTTTAGGCAACCTTATAGGTGGAGAGAATATGTTCGTTAACGATCCAAATTTGTATTTCAACCCCTACCAGGTGCCGGACATAGTTGTGACGGGGGTTTCCATTTCAAACACCAGTGACACACTGGAACATATCGAACCCGGCTTAGAGCTCTTTGAGCTAGGGCTCGAACCCGGGCAAACGGCAGTATACCAACTGGAGATCACTAACGCGGGGACTCGTTCGGGTTCCTTTAAATTAATGCTCGGTGGGAATTCCGGAACAAATGCCTGGATCATCCGACTATTGGAGGGAAGTATTCCCCTCGACAAGCGCAGTGAAAATCCACCGGACGCGGCAGTGGACTATAACGGGACGAGAACCAGACAATCCGATGGGAAAAGACAACTCCCCGGCGACTCCACTGAAATAAACGGTGATAACAAATACGGCAACCTTGTCTTAGACCTGGATTCCGGTTCATCCAAAACCATATCCATAAAGGTTTCTCTCGTTGAAGATACTGTAACCTTTGATACACTGGCACTCTCTTTATCAGTCTCCAATAATAACGACAACGATTGGTTTGTAGGTGAAGAAGATATCGCCACCCAATTCAAGACAAAGGTCCGGCTCGATTTATTCACAAAGATAACGTGGCCGGCCACATCCTTGAAATCATTCATGAAAGTGGAATTGACCGGGGTCAAGGACTCCTCCGGGACATGGTCAGGGGACAGAATAAAGAACATCTACCATGCACCTCCGGAAGTAAGGTGGGAGGATACCGTGGAATTCACGTTCCGCATCACGAACGCGGATGACCAAACCGTATATGTCAAACGCCTGCATGATCCGGATTCGGATTATTATCGCATTCAACTCGATGACGAATTCGGTGGTTCAAACACAACGTATGGAGATTCAAATGAAGAGGAACCGAAAGAAATCAAGAGCGATGAAAGCGAAACTTTCACAGTCATAGTAAATCCATATATCGAGTTTAAGCCTGGCAAAAGTTATCTACAACTGATCTTCATGGCCAGCGAGAATGAGGGGTCCTTTGATCAGGACATTATACAATCATCACAAAAAGGCGGAGGTGGTGGTATGAATCTGAATTTTACGTCCGTTCCCTACATGGTGATAAGTTACACCCAGCCGGTGGATGATTGGACTGCCGAGTACTTTTTCAACACCTTCTACACTGGCGGTATCAACATTTGGGTCATATTACTCGCCGTGCTTGGTGGGTCAGGATTGATCGCGGACGATAGGGCCAACAAGACACTCCCACTGTACTACTCGAAAGCGATACCGAAATATGGTTATCTTGCGGGCAAGTTTCTGGGTTTGGCCGCATTGATCGGTCTCGTGACCGTGGTCTGGAGCAATCTTTGGGTGGCAATCATAATGTTGGTGGGGGGTTTCAGCTGGCAGTTCTTCACCTCGCATGCATGGATAATGGGTGCCTTTACCCTGTACGGCCTCATCATCACTTTTTTCATGTCGGCGCTGGTCCTTGGAGCCTCTTCCCTTGCTAAAAACCGGTATGTAGTGGGCGCCTCGGTATTTGCATTATTTCTCATAACCGCTATAATGGGTGGGATCATCTCGGCGGTCACAAGGGAGTATAACTATCTCATGTTATCGCCCTCGGCTAATTTCATCTTCATCGGAACTGCCCTTTTCGACCTTGGAACACCCGAGGTGGACTGGGGTTACGCACTGATGACTCTGGGCGGGATTTTCATATTCTTTATCGGAGTTCTTTACTGGCAGCTTGTTAAGAGGGAGGTGAGCATCGAATGAAAGCGGTGAGCGCCGGTCCTGCGGATAGAGAAAAACTTGAGGACGGCATCTTTCTTAACAACGTATCAAAATGGTACGGCCAGGTCATGGGTCTCATCGACGTAACGGCATTTATAGGCAAGGGAGTCACCGGGCTTCTGGGTCCCAACGGCGCGGGAAAGAGCACTCTTATCAAACTCGTCACCGGTCAGATACGTCCCAACAAGGGGAACATCACCGCTTTTGGAATGCCGGTCTGGAACAATTCTCGGTATTACCGAATGGTAGGTTACTGCCCGGAATTCGAGAACATGTACGAATGGCTCACAGGCTTCGATTTCGTAAATTACTTGGTGAGGTTGCACGGCTACGGGAAGAAAGACGGAGAGAAGCTTGCTTGGCAGGCCATCGATACCGTGGGAATGACGAAAGAGGCGGGGAGGAAGATCGCCACTTACAGCAAGGGTATGCGGCAGAGGATCAAGCTGGCCCAGGCGATAGCTCACAAGCCGAAGATTTTGTTCCTGGACGAGCCACTGGCAGGAACCGACCCTATAGGCAGGGTTGAGATAATAAATCTGATCCGCCAGTTGGGAGACGAAAAGTCCGGTATTTCCGTTTTGGTTTCCTCCCACATTCTGCACGAGATCGAGCGGATGACAAAAAGGGTTCTGATGGTGCACAAGGGGCGGCTGCTCGCCTGGGGGGACATGAACGAGATCCGCGACAAGCTGGATCGGTTCCCGCACTCTCTCTCCATCAGCTCAGCCGAGGACCGTAGACTGGCAAAGTACCTAATTAATATGCCCGAGGTCAGTTCCGTTATGGTGGATGAAAAAGAATCCGTATTGAGGGTAAAGATATTGAAGCCGGACAATTTTTACTCGAAACTGCCAAAAATCCTTGCAAAGGAGAAGATATCCATCGACCAACTAGGCAGCCTCGACGAGGACCTGGAATCAATCTTTGCATATCTTACGGGAGGAGGTGGCGGAAAATGAGCGGAGAGAATAGTGGAAATTCCATGTCAACCCTGCTTGTGATCGTGTCTACCACCTTCCGGCAGCTTCTCTTCCGAAAGCAGATATTTTTGCTCATATTTTTCATGCTGCTTCCCGTGGTAGTGGCTCTGGTATGGATCGGGAACGTGAAAGATACCGAACCGATGGTTTTTTTCTCCGAGATCTACAACAACCTGTACCTCCATATCCTCCTTCTTCTGGTATCGCTGATACTGAGCGTAAATATATTCAATGCAGAGTTCAAGGACCGCACAATGGCCTATCTCTTCACCCGACCGGTTCCCAGATGGAATATCTATGTCGGGAAATTCATCGGCGTCCTGCTGGTACAGTTCGTGGTTGTTCTGCCGTCGGTGCTTATTACGTTCTGGATAATATTTGCAAAAGGAGGGCCTGCAGGTTACTGGGATGATCTGGGCGGATTTCTCATAGTCTCCATGATGGCTATTTTAGTATACTCGTCCTTCTTTGTCATGCTGGGCATCAAGCTCAAGTATCCGCTTCTGATAGGGCTTTTCGTAGCTTTCATATGGGAGATTGTGATCTCGGCCCGCAGTACCACAATAGCAAAATTGACGGCCATGAATCATCTCCAGTCCATAGCACACGGAATGACCGATGAGGGGTATTTCGCGCATTTGCTCAATTATGGCGACACGGGAACTGCCTTCATTGTGTTGTTCTGCATTACAGGAGCCATGGCCGGTATTTCCATTTATTTTCTGTATGGAAAAGAATTGGAATAGTTTTGCGTGGTAGCGTGATTGGTGGGTTTTCGAAACCGAATTATATACTAAGTAAAGAGGGCCTGCGGCAATAAAGCCATGTCCGCAGGCACACTTGCTGAGGACGCAGATGCATCCGGGATGCATCGTAATGCAATGGGTGCAGGCCCGACAGAAAAAGATTATCAAAAATATTAACTATATATTATTAAATAATTAGACCCAGTAATAAGGGCAAATACCGATAGGATCGTTATAATCATTCCTATTATCATTGTTAAAAAGCTTAACCATCCGTCATAATAACCCGAATCTTGTTTTCTAGACCTGAAATATTCATAGACTCCAAGAAGAAAAATACAAATTCCGATTAAAATGAAAATTTGGTTTATTTCATTATAATATTTTAGCAAAAACTGTGAAGAATATTTGATGATTGCACCAGCATAATGAAGAACCCACAACAGTAAAATCTCAATCGAAAATAGTGCTATCTTTTTGGATCGTTCCGAGTATTTGTTAAATAGTTTTTTCAGGTTCTCATCCTTATGTTTCATACATACAACTCTGAAGGATAATTATTGTATGAAATCAATATGGATTTACACATTATCAAACTTTCGAAAGCATTTCTATAAATCATATTTTTACAAAAATAATTATCAGTATCACACAGAAGGAATTGCGCCGTAAAATATAAGTGTGTGTACATGCATTGATATAATAGGTGAAATAATGGCCGTGAAAACCATCACTATCGATATGGAAGCCTACGATCTGCTGGCGAGCCTGAAAGACGACGGAGATTCCTTCAGCAAGGTCATCAAGAAGCACTATAACCCCCCTCGATCCATGGAGGCGTTCGAGCGGGCAGTAGTGGAAAACATTCCATCCGAGGATTGTATTGATTCCATCGAGCGCATATCCGAAAAGCTCCGTGAGGAAAAGCCGAGGACGGTGACGGAATAATGGTCTGTCTCGATACCACCTTCATAATCGATCTCATGAGGGAGAAGAAAAGCGGGATTAAGGGACCGGCCTCGCTAAAACTGATGGAATTGATGGATAGAAAGGAGGTCCCGAAAACTTCCATCATAACAGTTTCGGAGTTGTATGTAGGTCCTTACAGAGTGGAGGACGCCCGGGAGCTGGAAAAGGTAGAGCGTATTGTAGAAGAGATGGATGTCCTCAACATCACTATCGGGACTGTCAAGCGTTTCGGAAAAATTGTAGCGAAACTTTACAGGGCGGGGAAGCCCATAGGTGTAATGGACGCGTTCATCGCTGCGATAGCAGTTGAGAACGGCGAGGAATTGGTCAGCCGCAATACGAAAAATTTTGAAAACGTGCCAGGATTGAGATTGGAAACTTACTGAGATAAAATTATTCTCGATCTGAATCGCCCGGGTTCACACTTAGTTATATTCCAAGCGCCGAATCGTACTTGAAGATATCAGAGCTTCGCCAGGTTCTTGTGTAGTTTAACCACGGCTTCCACCGCAGACTTGGCCCGGTCGATCCTCTCCTCCGCCTGAAGCCGGCTCATTCCCGGACCGGTTATACCAAGACCAACAGGCTTGTTCATATCCAGCGACAGGTCGATCAGTTTCCGTGATGCGTGTCCCATAACAACCTCGTCATGGCCGGTTTCGCCCTCCAGCACTGCTCCAAGAGCCACCACGGCGTCAATGTCTTTCATGCTTAGCAGTTTCTTCGCTGCAAGGGGGATGTCGTAACAACCGGGTACGGTAATAAACTCGGTCACCTCGGCCCCCAGGAATTCTGCGTGTGCCCTTGCCCTTTCCACCATCATGGACGTTATGTCATAGTGGAACTCTGCGGCTACTATTCCTATTTTCATCATTCTGCCTCCATATTTTTGGTCGAATCGTAAATTATCAATGTCCTTTCCCAGCGTGCGTTCCCTTGAAAAGCCAAGTCCTACTGGCTTGGCTTGAAAGTGTGACACGCCACCAGGTGTGTCTTTACCCACCGATGGCCCCCACACTCCCGTAGCCCTGTCTCCTGCCGGTCCCCGCGCGCTTTTCCAACCTCTTTCTATCAAAAAGAAGCCAGTAAACATTTTCAGCATGATCGGCGCTGCGGCTACGGGCAAGCTCCCCCAGGATATTCTCGTCGGAAGCCTCGTCCTCGTGTACGAATACCTCGATTATGTGAGTGTTAGTCATCAACTGCGCCCGGATTATCCCGGTTGAAGCCTCGTGGGCACACATTCGATCTATCTCCTTTCCCCCCGGCATTCCCAGCGCCATGACGATGTCGCATTTTTCCTCCTCGATGAGTATCTTGCACTCCACCGGGAGGTCCTTTATACCGGGAACTGTTCGCCTGATTATCCTGAAACCCGTACCCATTTCCTTGAGTCGACTAACTGCGCTTTTCGCCATATCGAAGCGAGCAAATGTAGTGTCCACCACCCCAATTCTTTTCAAACTGATCACTCCCCCTCGATACTCTTCATCTTCTCGTTGAACGCCGCCCAATCGATTATCTTGCGTATCAGTCTCCGGGTGCTGTCGAGGTCGGAGGCGAACTTGTCCAGCCTCACAACCTTGCAATTGATTCCACGCAGGTCTAGCTCCTTTTGTATCTCCCCCTCCCTGTGTACTTGGTCGTACCCCAGTGCAATGATAGCGGGATTCACCTTTTTCACGGTGTCGTACATATCACCGCTTCCACCGAGTATCGCCTCATCCACAGTTCTCAGTTCCCGGATCATATCGAGCCTCATTTCCTCAGGTGTCAGGGGATTGTGCTTCATCTTCCTCGCCGTATCATCGCACGCGACCACCACAACCAAGCGGTCGCCCAAGGCTCGGGCCGCCCGGAGATAGTACAAGTGCCCCAGGTGGAGAATGTCGAATACTCCTGCTGCCATTACCGTTGTCATGTATCTCCCACTTTTATTGTTACATACGAGTATAAATTACTTATCAATGGTTTTTTTATAGGCTTCCCAGGCGTCTATCACCTCGGCGCCTTCCAGCCATAAATATTCGTTATCCGATGCGTATTTACTCGCGGAATCCTTAGAGCGGGCGTTACCGTCGTCCCCCATCATCTCACATATTGTTGCAGATGCCGTGAGACCGGCCATTACCATCATGGCGGTAGAAAGCTCCGTGTGACCCTGTCTCTTCGTCAAGAGAGCCTCTGTGCAATTAAGAAGGTGGATGTGCCCTGGCGCTCTGAACCCCCGTCCCATTGCTCTGGGTGCTTCATCGTCGTCCATGTTTTTCATTTCATCAAGCAAATCCGCAAATCTCGTAACTGTAAGCGCCCGGTCGTTATCCGTGACCCCCGTGAAGGTTTCCCGGTGGTTTATGGTCAAGCTGAAGGATGATATCTCGTCGTATGGAATATCATCGGGTATCATATATCCCAGCAGGGGGATGTCACCGCTCATCCGCCCGAATATCTCGCTCAGGAACGGCATTCCAAGCTTTCCCGCCGCCTGATGGGTTAAAGTGGTGCATATCAGTCCGCCCCCGTCCTTTCTCATACGGCGTATATCGCCGGGTTTCACCAGCTGGGAGGGAATTACAAAGTCGGTCTCTTCCTCCCTGCCGTCCCTATCGTAGATAAGAACGAATTTACCTTCCTTTAAAGAACTAAGCGCCCCGTTCATTCGAGATGATACATTATCACGAAACATCATTAACACCAGATACTATTTGGACATACAATTCAGGTAAACTTCAACGTTATATAATATATTTTAGTAATTACCAATATTTTGGTAGATCGTGCGAAATAATTTGAGCGATCGTATTTGAAATGCTTAACGTCCCGACCGAAAACTATAATTTCTTTCCTTCAATAAACCCTGAATAATTAAACATATTCTGGTGCCCATATGAACAGAATCACCGTCATCCTCGTCAGGCCAAAATATCCAGGCAATATTGGTGCTGTGGCAAGGGTTATGTCAAATTTTGATCAGTCCGACCTAATACTGGTGGATCCAATAGGAATAGACCAGGAGGCACGTAACAGGGCAAAACACGCCAATTTCATTCTCGATAACGCTATTACGGTGAATACCCTGGATGAGGCAATCATGCAAACGGACCTGAATATTGGAACTACAGGCATAAAAAACACCAGGCAGACCGGACACATCCGCAATCCACTGACCCCCCACCAGTTGTTCGATCGTCTCTCCAGCGACGCCGGCCGGATAGGGCTGGTCTTCGGCAGGGAGGACACGGGTCTCCTTGACGAGGAACTTTTAAAGCTGGATCTGCTAATATCTATACCCACCAGCGAAAAATATCCGGTGATGAACCTATCTCACGCTGTGGCAGTGGTTCTCTGGGAGTTTTTCAGAAGAGGCGGTATTCCTGGTAAATTCATCGCGGATCTAAAGGATACAAGCAGCTTTGAGCGGGAAAAGATGGTGAATAGTTTCATGGAGCTAATGGAGGCTATCAATTACCCTCCGCACCGGCGTGAAAATACAGGAATACTTTTCAGGAGAATGATAGGGCGCTCGATACCCACGAAATGGGAGTTCCACACACTCATGGGAGTGCTTACAGGTGCGGTGAGAAGAATAAAAAGGGACGAGGGAACAGACCCCAACAAAGAGGATTCCTAAAAGAAATGGCCATTGTGAAAATCACGAAATGAATCACCCACATTTGCCCGTTATCACTCCGTTGCATCAAGATGCAACTGCATCCGACATATAATCGCAGATTATATTAGGATTCGGAGAAACTTTGTTTCTCCATCATCCACGAAAACCACATGGTTTTCTACGGATGAAATGTGGGTTTCATCCTCGGAAACGTCCGGAGGAGCATTCATCCCCCGTTTGATAACGGGAGTTTCCTGCGGATAAAAAATGGGATTGGAAACAAAAGATATAAACACTACTTCTATTAATTACACCCTCCTTTCATTTAGCTTTGATGCGATAATTGAGATGATTAGAATGAAGATAGAAAAGATCATGAAGACGAAGAACGAGATACAGATCGAAGTCACCGATATCAATGAAACCATGCTGTATGCTTTGAGAGAAAAATTGATCTCCGATGATATGGTTGAATTCACAAATTTCTTCCGGGGACACCCTTTATTAGAGGTCCCAAATATATACGTAAAAGTATCCTCCGGAAAACCCCAAACTGCGCTGAAAAGGGCTTCAAAGTCATTGGGAAACGATTACAAAAAATTACGCGAGCGGTTTTTGAAGGCATGTGCCAAGTATGAATCGGAAAATTGAGAAGGAAATTGGTATTGGTTCTTACCTGACAGACACACCTGGGCTGGGAGGGCGGCTTCGAAAGAAGATCGAGGATTTTATCGTAGTGGAGAATTTTATAAAACCACCCATGGATCAGGGCGGACAAAATACCGTGGCCGTGGTGAAGGTCAGAAACTGGGAAACGAACCGTCTTATACGTCAACTCTCGTACGAACTGGGAATCCATCGTAACAGCGTCGGTTTTGCAGGGACGAAAGATAAAAGGGCGGTAACGACTCAGTTAATGTCATTTCCGGTCCCACCTTTGCGACTGGAAAAGCTTGATATCAAGGACGTCCGGATAACAGATATATACCCATCTAAAAAGAAAATAACTCTAGGAGCCCTCATTGGAAATTCTTTCGAAATAGCCATAAGGGATTTTGAATCTGATATTGATAAAGCAAGGGAAATAATTCATCGGAACATGGAGATCATTGGGAATACCGGTGGGTTTCCAAACTATTTTGGCATCCAACGTTTCGGGGCCATCAGACCCACCACGCACCTCATGGGCGAGAGAATTGTAAAAAGGGATTTCGAAGGGGCGGTGATGACCTACGTCGGCAATCCCATGGAAGGCGATGACGAACGATCGCGGGAGGCCCGGATACTGGCAGAGGAAAGCAGGGACTGGAGAAAGCTTATTGAAGTATATCCCCAAGCCTATACCTTTGAGAGAAGCATGATCGGGCATCTGATCAAGCATCCCGAGGACTACCTCGGCGCCCTGCGGAAACTGCCCACGAACCTGCTACTGATGTTCATACACGCGCATCAATCTCATTTTTTCAACGAAATCGTGACTCGGAGGATGGAAAAGAAGATCCCCTTGAACGAGGCAAGGAAGGGCGATATAGTGCTGGCTACGGATATACGCGGTGTGCCGGACCGAAAACGGCTCATACCTGTGAATGCTAACAACATTGGGAAGATACAGCGGCGTATCGACGAGGGAAAGGCATACATCACGGCGGTGGCTATTGGAACCGAGGTCGTACTGGCCGAGGGGATCCAAGGAGAGATCGAACGCGAAGTTCTGGGCAAAGCGGGTATTGAGAGAAAAAACTTCAATATACCGGATATACCCCGAACAAGCTCAAAGGGAATACGACGGGAGATCATTGCCCCGGTGAAAAATTTTAGCTGTGAGATAGATGAAGAACGCATACTTATGAAATTTGATCTGTTCAAGGGATGCTACGCAACCTCGCTGTTGAGAGAGTTCATGAAATCGGAGAATGTGAGGGATTATTGATATCATTTTTCGTCTTTGTTGCCATGAATCACCCACAGATGAATCTGTGGGTTTCATCCTCGGAAACGCAGGAATCTGCTTCCTCTTCTCCGCCCCCACCAAACGGTGGGGGTTACCGAAGAGGATTCCTGCGGATGTATTAGCTTGTGTGTGATTAATGCGACAATATTTATAACGGATAATCGGTATAAGCGCCAAGAATTATTCCTAAATTTTACTGGGGTCCCTTAAATGCCAAGAAAACCAAATTCCATGTATAGACAGGTCAAAAGTCAGGCCTATACCCGGCGGAAATATATGGGCGGCGTGCCCAACCTGCGGATCGTTCGATTCGAAACAGGGAACCGAACGGCTACATTTCCGGTGACTATAACTCTCGTCGCAAAGGAGATCTGTCATATAAGACATACCGCTCTCGAAGCTGCTCGTATCACTGCCACGAGGCACATGACTAAGAGAATTGGCCCCAACGCGTTCCACATGAAAATTAGAATTTATCCTCATATAGTGCTACGTGAGAACAAGCAGGCTACAGGTGCCGGAGCAGACCGTATTTCACAGGGAATGAGAAGCGCTTTCGGTAAAATCGTGGGAAGCGCAGCAAGGGTCAAAATCGGGCAGAAACTGATATCGATCCATACCGACCCCGCCAATTACACAAAGGCAAAGGATGCTCTCAGGAAGGCCAGCATGAAGTTCCCAACTCCTTGCAGCATCACGGTTGACCGTGGCAATGATCTTATCCTGGGACTCTAATACCCAATGGTACTCAGAACTAACTTAATTCTACTTTTTCCTGAACCAGATACATAATCCAATCTGTTATTATTAATAAATGTCATCTCACTGTTAAAAGGAAAGAATATCCAATGAGATGGAAATAAGGGGCGTATTACCGCCCCTGTTGAATTATCGATCTATTCATCTATTATTTGCATTTCTTCTATTTCTTCGGTCTCTTCCGCTTCTCCTTTAATTACCTCACCAAAGGCAACTCGGCGAGACACCTTCGTTACCCTGATCTTGATATTATCGCCAACCTTGGTATTAGGGACGATAACAACGAAATTCTCGACCTTGGCAATCCCGTCCCCTTCGCGTCCCAGGCTCTCTATTCGCACATCGTATTGTTCTCCCTCCCTTATCGGGGGGGAGCGCTGTTGGCCCATATTCTGCTCATTCTCATAATACAATTTCTCACCTTTATTTATGTAATTGCCGAAGTGACAGTGAAAAATGAAAGCTCGGCTTGCCAAACTTCACGACGGAAAAACTTCCCTTTCACACCGAACTACTCTGCGGCTATTATGGAAATACAGGAAATGATATTTAAAGCTTTCACTAATCGAAGCATACATAGCAAGTATGCTGCATTACATAATTCCACGTTCAAAATAAATCACTGACAGATGCTCACCTGATAGTATCCGTGGAAACTCTGAAAGGATACGTTCAAGAGTTCCCAAAGGGGGGCACTCCGGTTATTGGTCTATCGTTCACAGTGGCTTCTTGACCACTCGTCGCCGGGCAACCGGTTTTTTGACCGGTTTCGCAACCGTAGGCGTTTCCATGGACGAGGGCTCGGTCATCACGTAATCCTGGCAAGGTTCGCACCAGTAACAATCGTATTCCTGGAAGTATTCAGAGGATTTGCCGCATTTGGTACATACCGGGCTGCTACTTTCCTGAGGTGAGATGTAATCCGTTGTTACCACAGGTGGAGCTGTCTCTTCGGCCAGTGCTTCTTCGTCCGGTGCATCTTCGGCGGAAGAACCGTAAAGATTCTTGTAGACATCCTCTTCCGGCGAAACCCGTCCCAGGTCGCTCCCTTCATCAGCTTTCTTGCCCCTGAGGACAAGTGCCAACACCAATCCACCGATTCCCAATATCAGCACGATAGCAACTATAATCACTACCACCCACGGGAATTCACTCTTGGACGCGGGTTTGTCTCCACCCGTACCGCTTGTGGGGTCGGTATCGTCATCATCTTCCTCTTCTATCGGGTTCGGATTGTCTTTTTTGTTAGGATTGTGTCCGCCGTCGAACTCTTGGAGATTTGTAAGACCGTCTCCATCGGTATCATCATCAGCATCCGATTTCAAATTCGGATCCAATCCGTGATCCAACTCCCATCCGTCCGGCAAGCCGTCGCGATCCGAATCCACCATGGAGGGATCCGTAAGCCCATTGAATTCATCGAGATTGCTTACGTTATCCCCATCCTTATCCCCATCAGCGTCGGTGGGGTCCACAGGGTCGAAATCGTATTCCACTTCCCAACCATCCGGCATTCCATCAGAATCACTGTCCAGCTTCATGGGGTCGGAGCCCAAAGTGTACTCCATCTCGTTGGATAGGCCATCGGTATCATTGTCCATCTTTGCATCATAGGAGTATTGCGGATCAAGAGAATTATTAACTTCCCAACCGTCGGGCAGGCCATCTCCATCCATGTCGGGGTCCGTGGGGTCCAGGCCCAGATCATACTCCTCCTTGTTGGTCAGGCCATCCTGGTCCCCGTCCAGATCAGAGTCAAGTTCGTCGAGGGCATCAAGACCATAAAGCACTTCCCAGCCGTCTGTCAAACCGTCACTGTCCGTATCACTGTCCCGGGGGTCGGTTCCGGTTTCATATTCTTTTTGATTGCCCAGTTCGTCCACATCGGGATCGCCTTCCTCATCGCTGAAGTCCATGGGAGCCAGATTATGTTCCACCTCCCAGCCGTCAGGCATTCCGTCATGGTCGCTATCAGCGGTATCTGGAAAAGTTCCCTGCAAGAACTCTTGAACATTGGTCAGGCCATCGTCGTCATCGTCCAACCCTGCATCCGTATCCGACATGGGATCCAGTCCCATCTCGATCTCCCAGCCGTCATCCATGCCATCATTATCAGTATCACCATTCTTCGGGTGTGTTCCGTGCTGGTACTCCTCGAAGTTCTTGAGACCATCATCATCGGGATCCAGTGAACGATCGTTGTCCGAATCCAGGTTCAGATCATACTCGTCTTCCCACCAATCCGGCATTCCGTCATTATCCGTGTCCTCATAAATGCCATTGGAGAGCTCAAAGGCCATCGGGGACATTGCTGTGGACTCCTGTCCCTTTGTATCACGGGCGGTTATCCTTATCTTGTAGGAATCATCGTCAACCATCCGGGTGGTGTCCCATTTGTAACTGCCGGTGTTATCGAGGTTGGAAAAGATGATGGAAAAGTCTGCATCATTCCTTGTGTATTCGAGTTTTATCCCCAGGTCCTCGTCATCATCCCGGTCATCGGTGGCAGTCCAGGTGATTGTCTGGTTTCCGTCCCAAAGCTCCCCACCAACCGGTGATAGCAAACTGACAATGGGAGCAAAATCGTTCTTGATCTCAAAGGTGGGGCCCATGTCTGCAAAGTTTTCCTTGCCCGCTGAATCCTTCGCCGAAACCTTCAGACGATAGTTCGATCCATCGTCCACGGTTGTGGTGTCCCAGATATAGGAACCGGAATTGGGAATATCAGATACAATGCTGGTCCAGCTACCGCTTCCTTTCCTGTAATCGATTGATATTTCGATAGTATCATCATCCGGATCGCTTGCAGTCCAGTCGATCTGAAGGTTTCCAGTTACCACTTCCGTACCCACGGGATAATCTATAGAAACCACTGGAGCCGCATTGCCGAGATTAATTTGGTGTGAGTTTATCACCTTTCTCGCATGATAGCGATAGATCGCCTGACTCACGTTACCTCCCTGCCATGGGTCATTATTCTTATCTACCTTAATATCCTCAACGATAACGAAATTAACCTTGTAGAGCTCGTCCGGAGGGATCGATTTAACCTCAAGGGTGGCGTTGATCCAGCTGTTCACCCCCGCTTTCTTTCCAAATGTTGTGATGCCAACGGGACTCGGATTTCCCGTTCTGCCGTTTATGTAACCCTTGTAGGTGGTATCTATGGAGGTTTGATTGGGATTTGTACTGCCACCGATATGTCCTATAACACCGTCGAAAACAGTGAATGGGATCGCACCACCCCAGTTGTAGTAATTGAACCTCGCTGTTGCGTCGGCATTACCCAATCCGTTGGCGCTGCTGGCTGCATGCCATTCTATCAAAGTGTATTTATCCGGAAAGTAGGTGGGATCGCTGACCAGTCTGTCATGTGCCCCAATGGAACCCGGGCAGTAGCCGCACCATGTGGCGGTAAAGCACTCACCAAAAACTCTTTTCTGGGAACCGGTGTCCTTGATAGAAGTGTCCAGAAAATCTATTGTAGACTGGATCGCTTCGTATGAATCGTACTGCCTACCAGCATCATTATTCATGTTCTTCCTAACCTTGTTTATGCTCTGAACGAACACAACGACACTGACGTCGTCAGCATTCCAGGCGGGATCGATATTGAACGTCTCGTTGAAATAGAATTTCGTTCCAACATTTGCTCTCGTACCTGTATTCTCTCCCTCACTGGTACCAGTAAAACCAAATGAGGAAAATAATACAACCGTCGATATTAACATTGCCAATATTATCGTGTTTTTCATACTTTCGCCACCGTTTGTTATATCACTAATAATCTTAAATACACAATGTAAAAAGGTCATTGGAGTGACCCCCCGTAGGTGGACAATAAGTTAAGCAACACTATTTAAAGTTATCTCCTTCTCAAAATCGATAGGAGATTTGTATCCCAGGGACGAATGCAGCCTTTTCAGATTGTACACGTCCTCTATGAATCTTGATATGTATTTCCATGCCTCATCAA
>JASLWR010000042.1 GCA_030740765.1 Thermoplasmatota archaeon | reverse complement strand
CCACGTTGATGGAGTATCCAGGGTAGGACAAGATATACCCCCAGGTTCGGGATTGTACTTTTTTGACCTTGCCCGCGGCCCTCACAAGGTCGAAGTTTTCAAGACAGGTTTTATTACCTATCTAAATGACGAGATAGACCTTTTATCGGATCACAAAATCGATGTTATTCTTGAAGAAAAGGCAGGTGGAGATGACGAAGATGTCGAACCTCCGGTCTCGGAAGATTCCATCAAGTTAAAGGACAGTAACGGGAATCCGGTCGTAGGGGCTACGATCGAATTCAAAATAGGTAATATTACTTATACCGCAACCACCAACAGTGAGGGAATCGCAGAATTCAACGTAACTGTTCCAAAGGTGACGCAGGTAACCATTACTACGAAAAGTGGTGAAGTAAGGGAAGGCACCATTGGAGATAACAACATCTACACGTGGGTGGTAGAAACCAAAGACCCTGAAGCAAGCGATGAGAAAATATCTATGACCCTAATCTACATCATTATAGGGGTAGTGGCTTTGGTGATTATATTCATAGTTTGTTTCCTCATTATCAAGAAGAAAGGAAGCAAGGACGACGATTACGATGATGATGATGAAGACGAAGAGGAAGAAGATTACGAGGAGGAGAAGCCATTGGGCCCATCCATGCCCGCCGTAACAACCGTAAGCATGGGTTCTTGCAGCAAATGCGGAACCGTGGTACCCCAGGGTACGACCTTCTGTCCCCAGTGCGGAAACAACATGAAAGCGCCACCTCCTGCATCACTGGCTTGTAGAGGATGTGGGACCCAGGTCCAGAAAGGAGTGACCTTCTGTCCGAATTGCGGAATGAGCATGACTCAGGGCCAGCTACCCGTTGCCGGGATGCAGCCAGTAGTACCGCAGTTGCCGCAGCAAACAATGGGTGGAGGAGGTGGATTCGGCCCACAATCTTCAGGAGGTCCGCCGGTACAACAGCAACAAACAGCAAGACTTCCACCAGGTCCAGCACAATCCAGCGGCCCATCCCTAGATGATCTCATGGCCTCGGCTACAGTGGGGGACGGCGAACCGCCATTACCACCGCCACCCTAATAAACAATAAACTGTAAAAAAATGGGACTTCCTCAGGTCAAGATCCAGAGTCCAAAATTAAGAAAAATGAATCACTCGGGTATCAATTCAGGAAGTCCTTCATCCTTTTCCGGGCTTTTTTCTCCGTGTCGGCTCTTCAGATCGTCGAACCAAGATCTTGCCTCGCGTCCTACATCCCCCTCTAGATTTTGGTCTCCACCCGAAGGTGTTATTATATCGGCCGGTTCAGAATCCACCCTATCCGGGGCTTTCTCATTCTTTTCAGATCCGTTAACAGGTAAAGGCGACCCTGCTGGCACACACTTCGTTACGCAACACTTTTCAGGCGTTACTGCACCCTCGGTATGTATACCTACGGGCTCGCCTAACTTGTCAGGTGGTGACCTTACAAGTGAAGCATTCTGGAACTTGTGAATCAGGAAATCCAGTCGCTCCTTCGTCTTCCCATTCAACACTTTTTGACCGCCAACGGATTCCGTTTCGTTTCCCATATCCACAGCTTCCTTTTTCCCAGTTGCCTGTTTCCTAGATCCTGTTGGGACCTCTGCAGATCCATCAGACGGAGAAACAGCTAAAACGATCCTCGGAGCCTTCTTCCCCCTATCATTATCCGCTCTGATCTCACGGACAATCCGGGGTCTTTTACTATTTTTTAGCTTAGCATCCCCGGTGATTACCTCACGGATTATTTTCGGTAATTTCTTTCCGCGTTTCACAACAGGCAGTTCCAAGTCCGACTCTTCCGGCTTTTTACCAATGATGTTTAAAAAAGGCTTCTCTGTAAGCTCGTAAGCCTGAGAGTTATATTCCGCCGGGAATTTCCCCATTATCTTTTCAGCGGGGAAAGCAGGAACGGATACAGGTTCCACACCACTTAACTCAGGCAGCAACAAATCTGGCTGAGCCGTCTTTGGACCGGCCATATGATCATATGTTTCGGGGAATTTTGGTACGACCTCCTTCGAATCCCCAGAGTATTTACCGGGCTTTGGGGGGCCAACTCTTCCGGTAGCGTCAGATAATAGTTTCTGCTTAGTCTGTGTATAATCGATCTTGATCTGCTGCGGTTCCAGGTCCTCAATGATGGACCTCTTCTTGCTTTTTCTCCTAGATACAACGATAAGCAGAACGATTATCAGTAATAATACAACCCCGATGCCCGCCAACAGGTAGTAGTACCAACCGGAAACCTGGTCTGAAACGTTCCCACCAATGCTTTCGGTCATTTCCTTCTCCTTAACATTGACCTCTAATAAAATGAAATCACCAGTCCCCCCTTCAGCATTTCTTAACTGTAACCGAGCGATATACGTGCCAGCCTGAGAATATTCGTAAATGGTCTCCTCTTCAGTAATCCATTCAGTTGTCTCACCGTTGCCGAAAACGAAAAGGAACTCATACGCTTCTTCGCGGTGATTGATCGACTTGAAAGTTACGGGTTCCCCCACAATGGGTTTGTCAGGTATTACCTTAAGATAGGCAGAAAGGCGGTCTTTGGATGACCTGACGGTGAGCTCGCGGCTTACTTCCGAAGACCATAATCCGAGGCTATCCTTCAATTTGAAATAGATAGTATGATTCCCCTTGCTGAGTATTTTTTCGAACTCCGGATCATCTGAGAGAAAACCATCCAACGCGGAACGCCATGAATACTCATCGTACTGGCCGCTGCCGTTGGAACCGCGTCCTCTGAACGTTACCACATTGCCTTGGATTGCGGGTGAGGGCTCAACATGCTCTATCCTCGCAACTGGTGCGCCTTCTTTCCCCTCTACAACTAGCAGGCTCTGAAAAGGAGGGGACAACCTTGTACCGGAATCCCGGACCCTGAGGCTGATAATATGGTGTCCGACAGAGAGAGATTTTATCTTGAACGAAGCGACCCTTGCTAGCTCCCCGTCAATATCTGATGACCAGATATATTCGACGACCTCGCCAGTTCGGGCCTCGCCACGGCCGATGAAAGTTATCTCTCCATCCTGAACGGATGGATTTGGATGGATATTCTCGATTGAAGCAACCGGGGCCGCATCAGTGTCCATGACCTGTAGTTCACGGGTGGTCTCAGGGGACCAGAGGCTGGCTGAATCCCTTACAGAATAATATATGATATGCCTGCCGGGTGATAACGATGAACTTGTGAAGGTGTCGCTGTCTGAAAGCAGACCATCCCTGTCCGAGCGCCAGCGGAATTCGATAAAAACACCGGTACCGCCGCTTCCCTTCCCCATGAATGAAACGCCATCTCCCGTATACGCCGGCGACGGTATGATGGAAATTATTTCCGCCAGTGGCGCGTCATCGTCCATCCGTATGGTAACGGAGCCCGTCACCTCGGAGGACCAGCGTTCTTTGCTGTCCTGAACTTTAAAGTATATGATGTGGTCGCCCACAGAGAGGTTGTTGGCCGTAAATTCAGCTTTATTTGAGATGGAACCATCGATGTCGGACCGCCACAAATATCTCGTATAGGTACCGCTTCCCCCTGTAGCGGACCCCTTGAACAAAACTGTTTCTCCGTAACTGCATTCGTTGGGTGATATTGAGCCGATCTTTGCCAGGGCGGCACCCGGATCTGCATTTACGGTATAGACCTGTGTGACGGATTCTCCCCAAATACCGTGTGAATCACGGCAATCCAGATAAATGGTATGGATTCCCACAGAAAGTTTGGAGGTGGTAAAATCTGCTCGGTCCGAAAGAATTCCGTCGATGGATGACTGCCATTTATATTCGGATATGTCGCCAGTCCCGCCAGTGCCAACACCCTTAAAGCTTACCTGGCTGCCGGAGGTCGTGGATGAAGGTAAGATACTGCTTATGGAAGCCGTTGGGAGTGAATTTATATTCATCACAACGGTGGTTGGCTCAGACCATATCCCCAATCCATCCTTGACCATGAAAGAGACATGGAAGGTACCTGCCTTCTCGTATTCATGTGACGGCGAAGAGCTTTGATCCCCTGTTTCATCCCCGAAATCCCAGGTATATTCCACGATCCCAGCCGTGCCTCTGGTACCTGAACCGGAGAACAGGATCACCTCCGATACGGTAGCTGGATTGATGCTTACGGATTCCAATACCGCCAGTGGTATGGGATTGATCTTGAGCGTTTGCGCGATAGGCTCAGACCATATATCATGTGAATCCATCACCATGAAAGATACCGAGTGGGTGCCTTCTTTCGAGTAGGTATGGTCCACATTGGCTGCATTGTCAACATCATCGTCCCCGAAATCCCATTTGAAACCGATTATTCCACCGGTCCCCCCGGAACCCGAACCCGAAAATGAAACGGATATGCCTACCGTTGCCGGATTCGGGGCTATTGCTGAGATTTCACCAACGGGCAGAGGATTTACCAGAACGGAACCCGAAACCGGCTCTGACCAGATATTATGGGAATCTTTCACCTTGAGAGTTATCGTGTACGTACCTGGCTGTCCGTATATATGTTTGGGGTTCTGGACGTTCGATGTTGAAGAGTCACCCAGGTCCCAATGGTACTCTATGATACCTCCGGTTCCACCGGTACCGGTAGCAACCAACATAACGGGTTCAGTCAGGGTAGCTGTAGCCGGAGCAATCGAGCTTATCTTCCCAGCAGGTATTTCGTTAACTGTGACAGCAATAGAGACCACGGGGGACCAAACATCCTGGCTGTCCTTTACCTTCAATTTAACGGAGTAGGTACCTGCACCGGCATATGCATGGTTCGGATTCTGATCAGATGAGGAAGATCCATCGTCAAAATCCCAAAGATAACTCAGAGAACCGGTGCCCCGGGAGCCGCTTCCCGAAAATGAAAGTACTTCAGTAGCCGTGGCTGGATTGGCCCTTACCGAACTAATGGTCGCTTGAGGAATCTTGTTGATAAGCACGGTGGAAGTAACTGGAGAAGACCAGATATTATGACTGTCTCGTGCCCTGAAAGATACGGAATAGGTTCCATGTGTGGAATAGATATGTGCAGGGGTTCGGGAGGACGAGGTCGTGGAATCGCCGAAATCCCACAGGTATGAAAGTGAACCGGTACCGTATGCTCCGGTACCAGTGAAACTGATACTTACACTGGCAGTGGCCGGATTCGGTGAAATCCCGCTGATGGTAGCAGCGGGTTTTCGGTTAATGGTTATCTGGTAATCGACCCATGGAGTGTAGGTATTATGACTGTCCTTTGCTCTGAATTTGACCGTGAAAGTCCCATGGCCAGTATATACGTGATTTGGTGCTTCGCCAGTTGTGGTGCTCCCATCACCGAAATCCCAGTCCGCCATGCTCATGGGCCCCCAACCACCTGACATACTTCCCTTGAATGACACACTCTCGGTGGCGGTTGCAGGATCCGGCGAAACCGTATCGATGGATGCCGTTGGTTTGGCATGTACAACGATGGTTTTGATGTCGGAATCGGTCCTGGCGCGGTTATCGGTTACGGTCAGTTGTACGTTATACGTGCCGGGATTGTTGAACCTGTGCGATGGGTTGGTCGATTGTGACGTTCCCCCATCATCAAAATTCCAGCGATGGGAATAGGGCGATAGACCCCCCTTGGTGCTTGAAGAAAAGGTCACGTCGAATGGTGCATATCCTTCCGCTGTATTGGCCGAGACAGTTGTTGCAAGGTCGGTTGCGGTATAATCCAGGCTGATCCAGACATCATCGAGCCAGAACTTGAAATATTCGAAATCATAGGGCCATGAACCATATAATCGAGTCTGTAGACCAAAGATTAGTACAAATTCTCTGCTGTTCTGAGCATGAGTGTTAAAGTAATTCGGCAGGTTCCCGCCACCACTGAGAGAGTCCAGTAATTTATTGTTTACATTCACGGAAGGGTTGGTAACACCTGATGCCTGATCGTCGACATCCCAGAAATCCAGACAATTCCCATTGCTATCTGCCAATGGGTCCGAGGAGGTCTTGAAATGTTCCAGCATGGGATAGGTATTACCGTCACCAATGTAAGCCGTCAGTATTACGAAATTGTTATTGTGATTGAAATCTCCACTTGATATCTTGTAATCAGCCCATACTCTTGAGCCGGTTATGGTATAATCATCCCAGTATATGTAGTCGTCAAGATCGAACCATCTGTAACACCGGGCATATCCTCTGCTGTCTTCGCTGAAGACCAAACCTCCGTTCTCTCCGGCCTGAACACACCAGGCGCCGTTGGCACCCGGGCCGTCGTTCAGATCCTCATCATTTCTTACCATGCTGTATATTCCCTCGCCATTGGTCCAGGTCTGGGGTACATCCTCGGTATCGTCAAAATCATCATTGGTAATCAATTCCTGGGTGATCCAACCGTTCTTGTGAGCCAGCGACCAGTCCCCCGGGTGTTGGTTGTTGTTATCCTCGAAATTACTTCCCTGGACTCCCCCACCAGGAGTGAAATCCATCTGCACGTTGGCGTTCACGGCTCTTGATAGTGGGATAGTAATTGTGCCTTCCATATCATTGGCAAACAGCTCCTTTCCCTCCCCCTCAAGAGGTCTATCCACAATAGTGGAAACCGATGAGGGTTCTTCTTGTCTGCTAATAAACCCATCATTAGCTGCTAGCAGAGCTAATGATGATAGGATGATTACGGCTAAGACAAAAAGATTCGTTCTTGACCCTGACTGGCCTGTTTTTTCCATTCATATCCCTCGATAATCGATATAAGAATGATTTCAACAAACGAATGATGTCGAACAATTCTAATACATAGAAAGCGGCCATTATAAAGGTTTCTTTTCAATTGGCAGTATACTTAACAGCGTAATATCAAAAGAATATGTGCCGGGGATTCATTCGGCTTTCATACTACCGAAATATTAATTTATCTTGTATCAGTATACACTTATTGCCCCTTAGAAGGCTGTTTTGAGAGGTGGGAACGTCGTTAACGGCGCGTAACATCGGGTAAGCAAATGTTTACCACGTGATATACAGTGCAAAAAGGGGGCAATAACCGGTCCAGTATGGGTCCCCGGTCGACCGTGGTTTTGAACCTGGAATGAGACAAGGGCCAACCCCTGGATCGCACAAGCCCCTGTCGGGTCAGTGCATGGAGCTTAGCCAATGAAGATGCATGTTAAGACGGGGGTATACTTTTTTTGTCCCTGCCATATAATTCTTGAAGGTGATTTCCTCACTACACGCAGTTGGGGTTAAATCTAAATATCAACTATGCGATTAGCAGAAAATAGAAATTTCAGAGGTTATTCCATGGTTGCCAAGGACATTGAGTCTCTTATCGAAGAAGGTTTTACCAACGTTGAAGATGGAAAGTACAAAAAGGCGATAAAGACCTTCGACAAGGTGATAAAACAAGCCCCGAACAACCCCTTGGGTTATTTCGGCAAAGCCGAAGCTTCGGTGGGGGATACGCGCCTCTCGTTAATGGACCTCTCGAAACTATACAGGAAAGCAACTGAACTGGAACCTCAAAACGATCAGTATCTCTCGGCCTATGCGGATTTTTGCCTCACGAACGGGCTTCTCGACAAGGGCGCGGAGTTATATGAAAAGGTTGCCGAACTGGTACCTGAGAGCTCGCCGGCAATATACATCGATCTCGCATACGGTTATTACAATTACGGAATGCTGTTCCTGCAGAGGCAGCCCGGAAAGGAGAAGGAAGACATCTATCGCGAATCATTTGCTTATCTCAAGAAGGGATTGGGGCTTGGGGAAGGGGAAGCCATGGCGCATCTGGAGAAACTTGTGAAGTTCGAGGAAAACGATAAAGACGGAATGCTGGAATTGTCCTTCGGAGAAAAGCTGTTCGAAAACGAAATGAAAGCCATTGAGAATAATCCTCAGCTGGGGAAACTTAACGCAATGTGCTCGAATTCCAAGGATCCCCTCACTTTGCTGGAATTTGGCCAGGAATTTTTCTTTGCAGGCTTACCCTTGACCGGTGAAAAATACTATCTGGAGGCCGTGGGGATGGATGAGGAGATGGGTTTCGAGATATACAACGATCTGGCATCCCTTCTGTACATGGCGGGTGGAGAAATGGTGGAAAGAGGGGATATTGCAGAGGATGAGACTGATGAAATTACAGCAAAATCCCTTTACTATTCGATACGGTCAATGAAACTCAGCGCCAGTAAGCTCAGAGAGATGATGTAGATTAAGGTCATATCCATTTATTTTTATTTAGAAAAAAAGGACCGGTTGATGGATGCAAACTAAATAGGGTGATATTATGATCTGCGAATTATGCGGAAACGAAGCACCAAGATTGAGTGCGACCCTGATCGAAGAAAGCATTTTACAGGTATGTTCAAGGTGCTCACATTACGGGGTGCGCCAGGGGAGACCGGGGGGGAGTATAAAGGCCGAGGATGGAGATTCCGTTGAGGAACGCCTGGAGAAAAGGGAAAGAAGACAAAAAGGGCGGGATATTTACACCAAAATCACAAACGAGCTCGTGAGCGATTACGATTACAAAATTCGCCAGGGACGGCAGAAAATGGGACTAAACCAGAAGAAACTGGCCCGGTTGATACAGGAAAAACAATCCATAATCGCCAAGCTTGAAACGAAATCGATGAGACCCGATGACCGACTCGTAAAAAAGTTAGAATCCACCCTGGGTATCAAACTTACCGAGAACGTGGAGATATCAACGGAGAAAAGGAGAACCGCATCGGCGGGACTAACCATTGCCGACATGATAATGATGCAAATGAACGGGAAGAAAAAGTGATTTCCTATGGCTGCAAATATCTTCGTTAGCGTGGTGGTGACAGTCTTCAACGAAGAGAAGAACATGCCGGATTTTCTGGATTCCTTCGTCAACCAGGATAAACCATTCGAGGTCCTTATCGTCGATGCCGGTTCTAAGGATAACACACAAAGAATAGTACGATCCTATGAAAGAAAATACGATTTTATAAGACTTGAGATATTTCCGGGTACCAGAGGGGAGAGCAGAAATCGTGGGATAGAGATCGCAGAGGGCGACGTAATAGCCTTCATCGACGGGGACACCATGGCCCATCCGTTCTGGTTGAAAGAATTGAGAAAGAGTTTTTTAAGCTCGGATGTGGTGGGTGGCAGGATCGTTAATTTCGGTTACCAGCCATTCGTTGAACTGGGTAGGGTAGAGGTGTTCTACAAGGATTATGATATGTCCCTTCCCTCATGCAATCTCGCCTTCAAAAAGGAAGTACTGGACGAAATCGGCGGTTTCGATCCTACCTTCATTACGGCTGAGGACATGGACCTCAACCTGCGCTCAGTGATGGCAGGATACTCAATATTATACAATGAGAATGCCATTGTTTACCATCATGCCAGGTCCACAGTGGTGGCATTTTTCAAACAAGCCTTCTGGAACGGCGTCGGCAGAAAACAGCTCGAGATGAAGCATGGTAGTCTCTGGGGTAGTTATGATGTCGGAGAGCTTCTCACGAGAAAAACGAACATATGGTATTTCATCAGGATGGCGGTTGGGATCGGTGGATACGTGGCATGTACTCTTACCCGGGAGAAAAAATATTTTCCCGAGCCATATAAGGCCAAGGGAAAATCGAATTAAAGACATATCAAACATTATTTTGGGGGACAGGGAAGAGATGGTTGATTATTGATTGTTTTATGATATCCATATTAGTGGAAATTGGTTCCGCTACCTGAACTTCCCCCCAGCATGATCACTTATATTGAGCTATCTTGGATTGTTGTTTTTAGCATCATATGAGAGATATGCATCGCAAGGTACATATGTATCATATTCCTTCACCCGTATAATATTTTTATTTTGAACGGTCAAATCAAGGGCTGATTTCAATGAACGGAAATGAACAAACGAACCAACCTTCACTTGACAAGTCACCACTTGTCCAGAGTGATACGCCATCAGGTGTGTCTTCACCTGTTAAGAAGAGGGCGGTAAAGAAGGCTGTGAGAAAAGCCGTAAGAAAAAAGGTAAGGATACCTAAAGGGGCATCCGCCAAACCGCAGCCAAGCAAGCTCGACAGGCTTATAGCAAAAGCGCGGAATATGTACGAAGACTACGTCCGCAAGATCGAGCTTCTGGAAGGATCAGGGGCGGATATGAGCGGTATCGCCAATAATAGAGAGAGTGCCGGTCAAATGGTTGATTCCATCGGTACAAGTGCCGAATTGAAGCAGTTCTTTAGCATATGCAAGGAACTGAACAGCGGACTGGGTGAAATACAGAATACATTTACCACCGATCTCATCAATGCTCTCAAGGGCGGAGTGGAAGTACTGGAAACACAAGGGAAGGATATTAAACCTGTGAATGAATCAATTACAGCAGAGGAAGCGGCTGTCGGGAATGTGAAAATGAGCTCGAAGGAACTTGGCGCCGCTCTGAATCAGATCAATGAGATACGGCTCTGGATTAAAGCAGAGATAGAGAGTGTACCCGAAACCAGCGAAGAGGCCGTAACAGAGGAGGAAACTGATATTGAGGGTGACCTGACTGCTGATGAAGGTGAGTCTTTTGCGGAGACGGTGCAGGAACCGATTAGTGGAGAGGGGGTCCTTCCCCAAACAGAAATAGCCGCAGGGGAAGAAGGGATGGCTGAGGAAAAGACGGTGTTGGCGGAACAAGAGGAAGAAAGCGTAGAGGAAACTGCTGAAATAGCATCCCCGACCCCTGAGGAAGAGGAACAGGAACAAAAAAGACGGGAGATGGCTGAACTAGTCAATAATGCCTATTTGAATATACAGAACGCTCAAGAAGAGAACTCTCTTAAATTCAGCGAAGCAATAGAGATGGTAGAGAGGGCCGGGAACCTCATCTCCACTGGTAATTATGACGACGTGGAAAGTCTCCTTCGAATGGTGCCGCTTTCCATCGATACGGAGATCGAGTTGAGAAAGAGCGTGGGAAAAAAGTTGGAAAAATGCAGAAAAGACCTGATAACTGCGACACAACAGGGAATAAACTGCGACGAACTCAAACTCAAATTCACAGCAGCAAGGGAATTATTCGATTCCAGTGATTTTACCAAAGCCAATGTAGCGGCTACTGCCATGGAAGCCGAGATCGCCAAGGTCGTGGATGATTTCAACCAAACGGTGAAGAAGATCGAAGAGGTCAAAGCCAACGTCACCCTTGCAAGACAGGAAGAGATCAATGTATCCGAGGAAATTGGGAAGTTCCAGTTCCTTAAATCCTTCATGGCTGCCGGAGAGTACACCCGCGCGCAGGACACTCTTCTGGTGGTAAATGTGGCTATCATGAAGAAGAGAAAGATCCGAGTAATGGAAGAAATCAACCAGACAAAGATAATCCTGGGGAAGGCTCCGGAGTATATCGATGTGAAAGAGCCTCTGGCAATACTGGACCGGGCTGCGAGTGAGCTGGAAGAAAACGAGATAGATGAAGCACTGGAAAGCGTGAAAGAGAGCAAAGACCTCTCGATGAGTATCAGGGAAAAGTATCTGGAACTCGTAGAAAAATCGAATGCGATTTCAAGCAGGATCCAGGATTTGAGTGAATTCGATATTGATCCGGCGAAGATTATCGAAGAATATTCGATTGGAAAGGAAGAACTTAAAAAAGGAGATTTTGGCCTATGTTCGGAGCATTTCGAAAAAGCCCTGAGTGTAATCGACTCTTTAGGGGAAGAAGCGCAGAACAAGAACAAGGGAATCATAATAAAAGACCTCAATAAGATCGGTGCGGAACTATCGGAACTGGAAGAGGAATACCCTGACGATGATATCTCCGAGCTCGTAGAAAAACACACGACGCTCCAGGAACGATTTGAAGAGGCTGAAGACCTGGATGATATCCGGAATTTGAAAAACAGTGTAAATGGATTAGAGAATGCGATCAAGGAGAAGAAAGTTGAGTTAGCTAAATTAGCAAAGAAAAAGAGAGAGCGGGCAGTTCAGGGGGAATTCAACGAGAAGGTTCAACGATGCAGGATGTTGATGGAGGATATCGGTCTCCAAACGGATATAGAAAACGAGAAAAGATCGGTTCGAGAATGCATTTCAACGGCACAAGGCGGAGATATCACCACGGGGCTTTCGTCCATTAACGAGATTTATAACAAGTTGATAGAGAAGAAAAAAGATCTCGACATTAGGGTGGAGATCAGCCTGGAAGGAATCGGGTTCGAGTTGAACGTGTGGGGTGAGGCCAAAGTTAAGGTCGGAAACGTTGGCAGCTTCCCCATATCGGGACTCTCCGTGGGACTCGAAGGCCCCTTCGAGATGAGAAGGGGGATCAGTTTCGATCGCCTGGAACCCCAGGATATTAAGACCGGGTCTGTCGCGATAAAATTCACAGGTGTCGGACGCATTCCGGTGGACATAACTCTCGATTTTACTTCACAACCAGATGGTGTCAAACGCCACAAGTCACTAATGCGCTGGGCTGAAGTGAACAAGGAAACACCCTATAAGCTTAGTATGGAATTCGAGGAGCATGAGAAGAAAATTGTAAAGCAAAAAAGTGCTGCGATAATCAAGGAAAAGCCTTCCATGAGAATGATTCCAAAGGAGAGTCGAAAACCGATTAAAATATCTCCCTTCGATACATGCCCCGTATGCAGAAGCCCAGTGGAAAAAGGTGCGCTGAAATACCTATGCGGTTGTGCCCAAATATATCACAAGAAATGCGCCGAGAAAGTGAATAATAACAGTTGTCTATCATGCGGAGTGGCGCTTTTCGAGAATGAGAACATGATAATGACATCTTGCTCAATCTGTCATATGGACGTCTGGCACGATGACGAGATGATCGCTCATGACTGCGGGGAGTATTATCACAGGGATTGTATACTCGCTGCGGGAACATGCAAGAACTGCTATGCCCCTGTTGATTCCAGCACAGGTTTCCTGCTGTCCACCTGCATGGTCTGCCTCGAAATTGTCAAGGATGATGACGACCATCAAAGATGCCAATGCGGTGAAGCGTATCACGCTCCGTGTTACGGAAGGCTGAACTTCTGCATCAGGTGTGGCACCAATAGAAATCCCTCCGCCTTGGTTAAATATCCCAAGGTTATCCAAAAAGAAGAGGAGCCAGAGCAAATCCGAAAAGAAGAAAAGGAATCTCCCGTTGCTCCAATTGTAGCTGAAAGTATCAAACCGGCAAAAGTTAAACAGGAAATGCGACCGATTGTCCCGGAAGTTGCGTCCACCGCCATTACCGCCGCTCCGAGTACTCCGACAACTAAGGAGGAAGAGGGATCAGCAGAGAAAGAAAGTCCTAAGGAAGCTGAGAGCTCCGCGGAAGTTCCTGCCGAATCTTCGAACGGGGGATTGGACGATGATCTTGATTCACTTCTCGACGACCTTGAGGAAACGCTATAGGATCCAGCCAGAGGTCAATTTATAAAATTTTTTCTATAATCGATAGTAGTGTGAATAAACATGATTGAGAATAAGGGAGAGCGAGACGGGATGCTTGGTAACTGGCGCCGAACCCATTTCTGCGGTGATATTTGGAAATATTCCTACGGGAGAACGGTTGTTGTGGCCGGTTGGGTACACGACATCAGGAACCTTGGCGGCGTGGCCTTCCTCCAGATACGGGACCGCACGGGGAGTCTGCAGATAACTCTTGAAAAGAGCACGATTCCAGAAATATTCGACGCTCTGGTGGGTCTATCCAGGGAAAGCGTGATAATGGTTGAGGGAACGGTGACGGAAAATCCGCAGGCGCCGCGGGGATTCGAGATCATACCGGGGAAGGTGAAAGTTCTCGCCGAGTCCGCAGTACCACTTCCCCTTGGAGTGGCGGACAAGGTGTTTGCCGAGTTGGATACCAGGCTGGATAACCGCTTTCTTGATCTGAGAAAGAGAGAAATTTATTCAATCTTCAAGATAAAGCACGAGATCCTCGATGGTATGATCAGAGGATTACACGGGCTGGGTTTCGTACAAGTACAAACACCTAAGATCGTTGCCACGGCCACGGAAGGCGGTACCGAGCTTTTCGGGGTGGATTATTTCGACAATAAATGTTATCTGAACCAGTCCCCACAGCTGTACAAACAGATGCTAATGGGAGCCGGTTTCGACCGGATTTTCGAGATAGGTCCGGTATTCAGGGCTGAAGAGCACGATACGGTGCGCCATCTAAACGAGTTCATTTCGATAGACATAGAGATGTCGTTCGCGGACGAGTGGGACGCTATTGACGTGCTTGAGAAGGTAGTCCGTATTGCCGTTGAGAGAGCTTCTGAATGCAGGAATGAGATAGAATCCATAAACGACGGCAGGAAGACACTCAATAAACTGATCAACAAAGTTAATATGAATATTGGTGTCCAAAACAAGAGGATCAAAAAGGATAACCAGCGATTGAAGGCGGCAGGCGAGGAATTAAAACCTCTGCTGAAACCAAAGGAAAAGTACGATGCTCTCGATATCAAACCCATCAAAAAGACGGTCCTGAGTTACATGGACAACTACAACGAGGAAGAGGCGAAAAAATCAGGCATGCCCAGAGTAAAGTACGAGGAGTGCATCGATATTGCACAGCGGAAGAGGGTAGCAGTGGAGTTTGGCGATGACCTTTCCATGGAGGCCATGAAGACCATAGAGGAGGTTTACCCGTCATATTATTTCATCACTCACTGGCCTACCGAGATAAAACCTTTCTATGTGCAGCCCTATGAGAACACACCGGAGGTCTGCAGGTCCTTCGATCTGAACTTCGGGTCGAAGGAGATCACTTCAGGAGCCCAGAGGGTTCATGACATATCGCTTCTGGAATCGAATTTGGTTGAGAAGAACCTTGACCCCAAGAATTTCGATTTCTACCTTGCTCCATTCAGGTTCGGAATGCCGCCGCATTCCGGCTGGGGCTTAGGCCTTGAGCGCTTGATGATGGTTTTAACGGGGATGCGTAACGTACGTGAAGTGGTGCTGTTTCCCAGAGATCGTTACAGGGTGATACCGTAATATCCAAGCAGTTTTTGATGAAAGGATTGTGTATTCAATGGCAGAAGACACAAACAATATCGAAGATAAACAAAAGGATTACGAGCAGCATTTCAGGGTTGCACTATTCGGTTCCGCACGGATCAAAAAGGATGACAAAATCCACAAAGACGTCTATGAGCTTTCCCGCCTGATAGCAGGGGCAAATATTGATATTGTAACCGGCGGGGGTCCTGGTTTGATGCTTGCGGCCAACCAGGGGCATCAGGACGGCCAAAAAAATGATGAAATTCATTCCTACGGGCTTAATATCTGGCTTCCCAACGAGCCCGAGGGTAACCGTCATCTCGACATCAAGATGGAATTCAAATGGTTCTCTGAGAGGTTGGACCGTTTCATGAAACTTACCAATGCAGTTATTGTTGCTCCGGGGGGGATCGGCACGTTGCTGGAGCTTTTTTATTCGTGGCAACTCGTTCAGGTAAAGCATATTTGCGACATTCCTATAATTTTGCTTGGCGATATGTGGCCGGGTTTAATTGATTGGATTAGGAACAATCCATTGGAAAGAGGGCTTATTGACCCTGAAGATATGAACAACATCCATCTTTCCAAAAATTATCAGGAGGCGTTCGAACTCATATTGGAGTATCAAAAGAAGTATTTTAACAACGAGTACGTCTGCCCTGCCACATGTGTGTATGACAATATTGAAGAAGAATAGGAGTGTAGTGTCATTGAAAAAGTATTTGACTCACACTTTACAAATGTTGTTTGTGCGTTTCTATTATTGATAATTACTGAAATTTCCGCATAAACTTATGTAAAAAATGAAAAGAGATAAATAAGGCTATGATCAAAAAGGATAATTCGAATCCGGGTATAATTTCATCATCTCCTTTCTCACCCTCCGACTCCATCTTTCCATTATCATTTGCACCATTATCCTCTTCAGTTACGTTTAGAAAGAGCCTGTAGATTTTTTCATCCGTTTCATCTCCGGAGCTTAAGTATGCGTCAACGTCAAACGAGTGTAAACCTATAGGTGCGTTGGATGGTATCGATATGGTGAAATTTAATACTTCTTCATTTTTTTCATTTAAATTAAAACTGTTTTTAACATTTTCAAATTCCCAGCCTTGATCAATCAATTCATCTATTCCCTTGAATTCCACGTTTATACTTGCTTCCCCGTTACCCTCATTTTTTGCGTTCAATTGAAATAAAACAGTATCACCAGAGACAGCTTCAATATAAGGTTCCCAACATGAAAGCATTAACTGAGCGTATTCAGCGATCCTAATAGTTCCCTTTTCAGGGGGAAGATTCGTGGATAATGCACCAGGATATGTCGTTATAGTGCCATTAATAAAGATTTCTTCGACTTGTGAGGCGGAAGTAAAGTTCGGAACCTTTACGGTTAAATTGAATTCTTTTGCATCATCAATCTCCCGTGGGGTCCAAGTCATTGTTGAAGGCGAGATTGTGGTCGGCCATGGAGCATCTGCCGTTAGCCAAACCACGACAGTTTGCACATTCGCCCCAATTCCGGTTAAATTCACCCTTACCTCACCGGTGAAGTTTACTATACCATCCTCACCTGGTCCGACCTTTGCCACCTGTTCCGGCTGATGAAGAGTTATCGATCCTGAAAGTTGAGATGCATCGGTATTCGGGATGATTATGAATGTCAAAGCAAATAAGATGATAACGAATAGGAAAACGGTAAAGAATCGGCTTATGTTCATTTTGATTCCTTCAATAATAACTTAGTATTTGTTTCTATAAATACTCTTTCCAAAGTTTTAGAAAATAAAATCTTGTTCGATTACTGACAATCAAAAGCGATTATTTTCAGCGGTATCTCCGTTAACGCTTGATCTCGCGAATATTGTCAAGCTGCGAACTTCGAATTATTTTCGAACTTCGCACCATTGAAAATATATATAATGAAAACCTTATTTTACTATGTATCGCCACTCAATCATCACGGAGTTTCTATGTATTCCAAGAGAACGGTTACTCTAGCATTGACTTTGCTCCTCCTCTCTTCCTATTTTATCATCGATTTTGATAAAAATCCACCAAAGAACAGGGAAGCGCGTCTATCCAATACCGTCACCCTGAGTAAAGATGATTTATACATTAGAACCCGGTTCGCAGGGGGAAATGGATCAATAGAAAATCCGTATCAAATCTCAGAGGCATTCCAACTACAGAACATCCAATATTCCGAAGATTATTTAGAATATTATTACATTTTAATTAACGATGTTGACGCAATTGATACATATGGATGGAACGAGGGCGCAGGATTCAATCCTATTGGTTACGACACATACGTTTTCACAGGTTGTTTGGATGGTAGAGGATACAGCATCAAAGGTCTTTTCATGAATATTAAGTCTCATCCCGCTGAAATGGGTTTATTTGAACAGATCGGTGTAGATGGGGTTGTGAAAAATCTGTCATTAATCGATATCAACATGAGTGGAAATCAATGTATTGGTGGAATTGCAGGAATGAATAATCAAGGTACCCTTCAAAATTGTCAAGTTACAGGAAAGGTGTACGGTGAAAGTGGTGCTGGTGGGCTCGTGGGACTTAACGAAGGTATCGTTAATAATTGTTCTTCAAATATCGAAGTGACCGGAAATGATTATTCTGGTGGAATGGTGGGATTGAATCTAGGTATAGTGGAGAATTGCTCAACAATAGGGAACATTACCGGAAAAGGGTCTGTTGGCGGGCTTGTGGGGGACAATGAAGGGACGGTTAATAATTGCAGCGCAACGGGAAATGTGACTGGAGAAGATGATGTCGGAGGGTTATTGGGGAAAAACTATGGCAACGTGCAGAATTGCTATGCAACTGGCAACGTTACCGGAGAATATAATATCGGTGGCTTAGCGGGAGATAACGAGGGAATAGTAAAAAACAGTTCCTCTGTAGTTGAAGCTATCGGTTTTAGTAATGTTGGTGGATTCACAGGATTCAATGTAGGTACTGTTGAGAATTGCTATGCAACAGTAAAAGTCACTGGTAATTATAATGTTGGCGGATTCGTTGGATGCAATGAGCGTAGATGGGAGTATGACTTAGAGGAATACAAAGGGGGCACACTTGAAAACTGCTCAACAACAGGAAAGGTAACCGGGGATGACGAAGTTGGCGGGCTCATAGGATACAATGTGGGCACCGTGGAGAATTGCTCGTCTACAGGAACGGTCATGGGTGGTAACAGAGTTGGCGGACTTGTGGGATTCAATGTGCATACACAGGAGAACTGGAGGATGGGATATAAGTTTGGTGTTTTGGAGAACTGCTTTGCAGCAGGAAATGTGTTTGGAGAGCTGGATGTCGGCGGATTGGTGGGAGTTCATGATGGTAGTATGGAGAACTGCTATGCCTACGGAAACGTCAACGGTACATGGAATGTTGGTGGACTCGTCGGATACCGCAACTACTACAATGATAACTACAGAAGTTTGATTTTCAATTCATTTTATTGCATCAATTATACTATTGGAAAAAATATGCAATATGTATCGCCTTATGGTATATATAAAAACCAGTTCGAAGATTGGGTAAATAAGGCTAAATCACTTGACATAGATGATTATCTCTCCAAAATACCTACAACGAACAACTATAATATTTCCAGTGTTTCAGACATGAAAATGATGTTACCATTCGCTCTTGATCCTGGTTACGAATTCATACAAACAGCCGATTTCGATCTGTCAAATGAGGCCGAGTTTTATATACCAATTCTAAAAAGTGAGTACGATGGAGACGGTCATTCAATATCCTACTTGGAAACAACATATAATAAAAATGATAATTTTGGGATGTTTGGTATAATTCATAGTGGTGGACGTGTAGAGAATGTCGCCATAATCGAATGTAATATCAGTGGTAATGATCAGATCGGGGGGCTCGCAGGATTCAATGAAGGTACGATATTGAACTGCTACGTTCAAGGAAATGTCGGAGGTAATGATCAGATTGGGGGGCTCGCTGGATTCAATTCAGGCACGATATTGAACTGTAACGTTCATGGAAATATCGGCGGTAATGATTATGTTGGTGGACTCATCGGATACAACGATGGCAGTGTGAAGAATTGTTACACAAGGGGCAATGTGAAGGGAAATGAGAGCACCGGTGGACTGGTAGGATATAATTATGGTAGGGTGGAGAACTGCTATGCAACGGGAAATGTCACCGGTTTACTGAAGATTGGTGGGCTTGTGGGATTCAATGAAGACACTGTGGAGAACTGCCATGCAACAGGAAAGGTCAGCGGTAAAAATTATATCGGTGGGCTTGTGGGATACAATGGAGCCTTTGTGGAGAACTGCCATGCCGCTGGTAAGGTCGACGGTGAAGACAATGTCGGTGGGCTCATAGGATACAATGACGGCAAGGTAGAAACAAGTTTTTCTCTCGGAAACGTCACCGGTGCCTTAGAAGTTGGAGGGCTCGTGGGATACTATGACCACCTAACTAGCCAGATCATTAATTCATATTACTGCATTGATTATGTTGCTGTGAACAACAAGCATTATGTAACGCCTTACGGCATCTATAAAAACCAGTTCGAAGATTGGATATATGGGGGAAAATCATTTGATATAGATGATCATCTATCCAAAATTCACAGCACGAAAAACTATAATATTTCCAGTGTTTCCGATATGAAAAAAATGTTACCATTCGCCACTTATCCCGGTTACAAGTTCAAACAGACCGCCAATATAGATCTGTCATCCGAATCATTTTTTTATCTACCGGTTTTCAAAGGCAAATACTATGGAAATGCTTATTCAATATCGAATTTGAATACAACATATTACAATAATTCATATGTGGGATTGTTCGGTATAATTTATTCAGGGGGTTCTGTTGATAAAGTTTCCTTGATAAATGCAAACGTCAGTGGCGAACAGTATGTCGGAGGGATGATAGGATACAATTACGAAAACAAAGTGGAGAACTGCCACGCGGCAGGAAACGTCTGGGGTAATGATGAGGTTGGAGGCCTGGTGGGATATAACTTTGGAACAGTGGAGAACAGCAATGCAACTTGCTCAGTGAGCGGGGACTCGTTGGTTGGAGGATTAATAGGATCAAATGAAGGCACAGTAGAGTACTGCTATGCTTCTGGTCACACAAGTGGTAATAATGATAATATCGGCGGACTGGTGGGGAGAAACTCGGATAAGGTACTGAAATGCTATGCATCTGGCGATGTTACCGGAAACCAGAGTTACGTCGGTGGACTAGTAGGAGACAACGATGGCACGGTGGAGAATTGTTATGCAAGGGGCAAAGTTTACGGAGTTGTGGGAAATGTTGGTGGATTAGCTGGAAACAACGACGGAGTAGTGGAGAATTGCTATGCTACTGGCCTTGTGACAGGATTTGATAATATCGGTGGGTTATTGGGATCCGGTTGGGGTGGAATAGAAGAAAATAGTTTCTGGGATAGGGAAACTTCCGGTCAGTTAGATAGCAATGGTGGAAGGGGTAGGACAACTAACGAGATGCTGACAAAAAGTACATACACAAAGGCAGGTTGGGATTTTAATAATGTTTGGGAAATTCTGGAATATGTTGATTACCCATTTCTTCAATGGGAAATGAGGCCTGAGATATATTTGTATGATTTCGATAATGATAGTATACCCGATATCCGGGATGATTTTCCATTTGATCATGCTGCTTCCCTTGACACGGACGGTGACGGTTACCCCGATCAATGGAATGCTGGAATTAACGAATCAATTTCAACAAACGAATGGTATCTAGACGCATTCCCCCTAGACCCTGCCGCATCCTTGGATTCAGACAACGACAGCATGCCTGACAAGTGGAACCCGGGGATGGACCAAAGCGCTTCAACATCGATTCCTAAGCTGGAAATAGATCCATATCCGAATGATCCCGATAATAAAATCGAGATGGAGCAGAGTAATAAAAATAACTGGTCCCGAGTATTATTGAACATAATGATGGTATTATTCATCATAGTCATTATCGGGTTAATAATTGTTAAGAAAAAAAAGCCACCTGTATCTGAAGAAGATTTCGAATTTATAGATAGAGAGAAATAAGATATTCGATAAATTTATTGCATCTATTCATTATTAATTCATCCTAAGACTGAAGGCATAGGCATTCATATGGCTTTTTTCGCTAAATTTACACATTCCTCTCGATGATTATATTGAATCATAGATTTTCTTTCGATGCCCAATTTTTATTACCAAGATTCGCAATTGCTTATTTTGGATATCCAAGATTACTCGATAATCTCCGACTCGCAAGCGATAATAAGGAGAATTTGTAAGTTTAATAATATTATGGTAAGGATCGTCCTTTAACCGGGTAATCATAATAAAAATTCTTTTGGCTATAGATCTATCGATTTTCTTAAGATCCTTAATTGCCGATGCGGACCATATTATTTCTAAGACCACTAGAATCCCAATTCCTTTCGTACCTCTTCATGTGTTTTATAATTCCCCGATTCAATTTCTTTTATTGCTTTTACTATCTCTATTTTTGTTTTATCATTTATTTCTCGCATATCTTCCAATATCCGCTCCAGGACATCGTTGTAAGTCTCCCTCTCAAACATTTTAAGGGCGGACAGTTGGTTTCGCATTTCATTTGATATTTGGATCGTAGTTGGCATCAGTAATATATATAGAAAAACGAGTATTTATAGGTTACTATAACTCATTATAACTTATTATAAAGAAGGGGGTCCAAGTGATAGGAATTATTATTCAAATTATTATTCATTCAATCCTCAAGTTATAATCCTCTGCCTAATAGTGTCGGCAAGGTTCGCCTTGATTATATGCCGTCCCGAGATCATTGAGGCCACAACGGTGGCAATCGCCGCGATCAATGCCGTTAGCAGATAAACCGATAAACCTATCTCCATCTCGAAGTACATCAGATCCTGTACCAGATACGACATGGTCCATTTGGTGGTAAGCAGACCAAGGGGCAGGCCGATAAGCACGCCGCCCAGTAACACAATAAAACTTTCTCCCACTACCATTTTTCGTACCCTCCCGGGAGTTGCCCCCAAAGCCCTCAATGAAAGAAACTCCATTTCCCTGTCAAGTACATTAAGAACTACAGTGGTGGATACAAAAAGAACCTCCGCCAGCATCCCGAACCCGATAAATATGACAAACATGGAGGTCAGGCTGGCCATCATGGTTTCCATACCATCCACCGCGTCCTGCGTGTAGGATAATGAAGCCACGGGAAGAGCATCCCTCAGCTTTTCCTCCAAATCGTCACGGGATAGCGAACCCTTGTTGATTATAACCGAATTTACATATCCATCGGTATGAATTATTTTTTCAGCCTGATATAGTGTCATTAATATACTCTCATCCAGCAGTTCTCCGGTAATTCCCGTCACAGTAGCTGTGCTATTGACGTTGCCTATCACGAACTGAAGTTTCGATCCGGGTTTCAGCTCCAGTTTGTTGGCGAGTATCGAGCCCACAAGTATACCCTTATCGAAATTTTCTTCACCTTCTATGACGTTAAAATTCCGCAGTTGTGACTCATTGATGAATGCCTGAACATGGGCAAAGCTCATCTCACCTGCGACCATTATCGGCACGTAGTCGTTCAGGTAAGGCTCACCACGGAAACCTTGCAACGCTAGCGAATATAGAATTTCGGCCACCTCTTCACGTTTCATACTGTATGCCAGACCTGTTTCCAGGTCCCACGTTTCATACTCACCATAGTTCTTTTCTATTGGCTGGTGAAAGTTGGTGGCCAGGGCCAGTGTGGAAAAAACCAGTATCATGGAAAATCCCAACGCCACTACTGTGAGTATGGTCCGAGCCCTGTTTCTCGATAGGTTCCGGACTGTTATCCTCGGCATTATCCTCCTTTTGCGAGAAAAGATATCGAAGAGTTTTTCGATCACAGGTTTTTTCGAAAATGCCTGGGCGTGATAGTTGGATGTCAAGGCTTCCCGGGGACCTATCTTTACCGCCTTCAATGCCCCGAAGAAGGCAGCACCGGTACAGATGACGATCCCAGCCAGCACGAAAATTACAGGGTAGATCCAGAATATCGTATATACGGGATTTAATAGGCCGAGAATGCTCGTATATCCGTAGACGATCAAATAGGACATACCGATACCGGCGAAAATACCCAGGAAGGAACCAATGATACCCATGAAAAGTCCGAACATCGTGTAGTGGAAGAGTATTGTACCCCGTTTGCCACCCAGAGCTCCCATGACCCCTATATACGAGCGTTGGTACGAGATGAGACGGGTCATGGCATTGTATATGACCACTCCCGTCACGACTAAAATGATAATACCGAAAGCCCACCCCATTTTACCCATACCGTCGGCGTCGGCCTTCGAGAACTGGTAATCCATCTCCTCCGTTCCCAGTATCGATCTCGTTATCCGGACGTCTTTTTTCGTCAGAAGCTCTTCGATTTTCCCTTTTACCTCTTTCACGTTACTGCCTTTCTCGACGCGGATCAGCAACTCGTTATATGTCCCATTCTCTAATCCAAGCTCCTCTACGGCCATTTCGTAGGTGGTGAAGAGTGGCAGAAGGAGTGAGGGTTGAGGCCACCCGGCGTCCGATACAACGTAAATATACTCGGGGGACCCGACTACACCGGAAATATTCAGCTCAATGGATATGTTCCCATGCAGTATCGTAAGTTTTGCACCTGTCTCGATGCCGTTTTCCTTGGCGAATAGGTTACCGATCAATCCTTCACGTGAATTTTTTGATGTAAAATAATTACCATCGTCAAGGCTGTAACCATTGATCTGGGAGTATGGCTCAGTTGGATAAAAGGGAGCGGATATCCAGTGCGCCTCATATTTTTTATCGGCAATACTTACTTGGGAGGGAATGAATAATCGGCCCATGGCCGCTTCCACACCCTCCAATTCATTGATTTCGGAAATGTTGACCGCAGTAATCTCAAAATGTATGTCGATGTCCTCGTAATTCGTGTTGTCGAACCTGCCGTTGAAGGTCTCGAAGGCATCCTGGGTTGCATTCACCAGGCCGATACCCATTCCAAGCGATAATATTATCGCAAGGATGATAGAAATGGTGCGCAGTTTCGCCTGCCAGAGGTCTCGCAATGCCTTTTTTACCAGTATCCTCATTGCTCGATCACCTTTTTGCTAACGGGCTCGATCGATTTTTCCCGGGATATTTCACCGTCCATGAGATGTATTACCCTGTCTGCAATCTCGGTAATGCTAATGTCATGGGATACCACCACGAATGTAATATTTTCCCTTCGGTTCAATTCCTTCATGAGCTTCCCGATCTTCATACCCGTGGCCCAATCCAGGTTCCCGGTGGGTTCGTCAGCCAGCACTATCTTCGGTTTTTTCACTAGAGATCTGGCAATGGCAACTCTCTGCTGTTCTCCTCCAGAAAGCTGGGACGGGAACATATGTGATTTTTCGGGGATCCCCACCAGCTCAAGTGCTTCCTGGCTTCTCTCCATGATATTCTTCCGATCGTTGGCCATTTCAAGTGCCAGACCAACGTTCTCCACTGCGGTGAGCGAAGGGATCAGATTGAAGAACTGGAATATCCACCCAACGGTATTCCGTCTGTACTCGGAAAGTTTTTTTTCGTCATAAGTGCCGATATCATTCCCTTCAACAATAACCTCACCGACTGAAGGAGTATCGATGCCGCCCAGGATATTGAGCAGCGTCGTCTTGCCCGAACCGCTGGGACCCAAGATAACGAGAAAATCCCCCTCCTTTACGTTTAGATCCAGCCCAACAAGTGCCTTTACTTCAACCTCCCCCAGATTGTATGTTCGTCCGATATCCCTTGCCGATATCAGATTTTTTCGGTCATTATTCATCTATTTCACCCAATTATTATAATGTCATGCATTCAATTATATTCATTCCAATTCCACTCATCCAGTGCCAACGCTCTCCTTATCGCCAATCCAATTTACCAACCTTTATTACATTAAAATCCGGCCGAATAATTCAAGATTTCGGTTTCACGTTCCGGTGACCAAGTAATCCAGTTCCTATCCTCACCATAGTCGCTCCTTCCTCAATAGCGATCCCGTAATCGTTGGTCATGCCCATGGACAGCTCGGAGAGTTTCCAAGTTGTCATCTCTGTCAGTTTATCTCGCGTTTCCCTCAGCAAGCGGAAACTTTGTCTCACTATGGCCTCGTCCAAAGTAAAGGCAGCCATGGTCATAAGGCCTTTTATTTCTACGTTCTCAAACAGAGAAAACTCTTTTAGAAATTCCGTTCCCTTAAGCGAATCTGGCGTAAAACCCTGTTTCGTCCCCTCACCCGACGTGTTCACCTGAAGTAATATTTTTTGTATGACACCAAGCTGTCCAGCGGTAAAATCGATCTTCCTTGCAAGGCGTAGCGAATCTACCGAATGTATTAGTTCAGCTTTACCCACCACCTTTGGCGTATGCTTTCGATACAGGTGGCCGATAAAATGCCACCGAACATCCCCCGCTGGAAAACAGGGAAACTTCACCTTGAACTCGTCAACGTAAGATTCACCCACATCACCCACGCCCAGTTGAGACAATAGCGAAATCACCTCATGAGGATGGGTTTTGGTGACAGCTATCAAACAGACTGATGAAGAAGGCCGGCCAGAAATTTCACAATGTCGGGCGATCTTTGCCCTGACCGTATCCAATGAAGTTTTAAGATTATCGTATTGCGCCATTCATTTCTTCCCCTGTGGTCTCAGGTCCAATCTTTATTATTTATCATACAAAATAGACATCCTCATCTCTTACAATAACATCCACCTCGGTCCCGGTTTGTGGAACCTCAAGGGAATCGGGCACGATAATTTCAAGTGATCGAAAAGTGCGGGGATGGAGAAGCATTATCTCTCTCAAACCCGATACCTGTGAGGTTACCACCGCCTTTTCTATGATCTCCTCGTTTCCCAGAATCTCGATCCCCTTGAGATCACGCCTGTCCACAGACATTTTTTTCGCATCGATCAGGTTCAGAAGAACCACTTTTTTCGTATTGACACGTTCCACCCGGCAGGCCTTTTCCCCATAGATGACGAAATTGCCAGCCCTGTACCGAGGTATCCGAACGAGATACGTGACCCTGTATACATCCTTGCCTTCCTTACGGCCAATGAGGGAAGAAGATTCCGTGATTCTGCTGCCGAACCTCATTGAAAGAGTCTTGGCAATGTTCCGGCCGTCCGCAATGCGTCCAAGGTAAAAGTCCAGTCCTGAATGTATTTCTATTTCATCGGATATAAACGAACCTCGATCCTTCTTACTGGTCCGATCAATCTCGCCCTCCACCATCCGAATAACCGTTTCCAAGGTACTTTTATCCAGTGGAAAACCCTCTCCCCGAACCTGTAATATGCTCTCGTAATATTTTCCGGCGATCCTGGAACACTTTTCGCATACTCCTCTTTTCAAATGGACGCGAAAGGGTAGGTTCACTTCCACACTCTCGTCTCCCACGCAGCCACTGAGTTGGATATTCATATCCCGATTGTGTTCGTCATTTATCCTGTGAGAAAGCTCTATGTTCCCTATGGTCAGATTGGAATCGACCTCAAGTACAGACATGAGCCTGCTCTCGATCAATTCATCGAGGTCATTGTAATGATCCCATCTTTTTTTTTCAAGGAATGAATTGCACCGGGTACATAATGTAATACTTATGGAAGGTACTATCTTTGCAAGATTCCCCCTTCGCGAATAGCATGTGGCACAGAGACTTTCGAATAGCATCCCCTCGGTCCCGCAGTTAACACAGAACATATTATTCACCCGTAAAGACACACTTGATGGCGCCCATTACATTCCGGTGAAACAAGTTTCACCTGCGCCCTCGGCTAGTAAGCCTGCGGACGTGTCACACTTTCAAGCCGAGCCAGTAGGCGACATAGAAACTTTACTAGTTTCTATTAGCCCTAATAGAATCTCTGATTCTATG
>JASLWR010000041.1 GCA_030740765.1 Thermoplasmatota archaeon | reverse complement strand
CCGGAGGGTAACGTCCCGAGGATGCAGGTGAATTTCAATTCACCGGAGCAACGCGGGCATCGGAACGCAGTGGTCTCACCACACTTTCAAGCCAAGCCAGTAGTACTTGGCTTTTCAAGTAAATCCGTGTGCCCACTGGAATAACTCAATGTACCGTTACCCGTTTCATTACGTCGCCCTGCTGGATGGCGTTCACTATCTCTTGACCACGGGACACTTTTCCGAATACCGAGTGCTTATTGTCGAGCCAGGGCGTGGGGACGTGGGTGATGAAGAACTGACTGCCATTGGTGTTTGGACCCGAGTTTGCCATTGAGAGAATGCCTGGAGTATTATGGCGCAATTGTGGATGAAATTCGTCGCTGAACTTGTAGCCAGGTCCACCGGTACCCGTTCCCTGTGGGCAGCCGGTCTGTACCATGAAGTCCGGTATCACCCGGTGAAATTTCAATCCGTTGTAAAAACCGTCGTTAGCTAGTTTCATGAAGTTCCCAACCGTCTTTGGGACCTTGTCCTGGAAAAGTTCAATTTCGATATTTCCCCTGTTGGTTTCGATTGTAGCTGTTGCCATTTGAACACCTCTCCAGGAACATATTGATTGTGTTATTTAAAATCTGTTCTTTCATTTTTTGGCTACGGGCGAGTAGCAATATTGAGTTTCCTGATTTGAGCGAAATGAAGCATAGCATACGGAAAATTTTTGTGCGGATAGAATTTGTGACATCTAGTAGTAATTTCACCCCGGTCATTCTATTTTTTTCGAGGCCGGGCGCAATAAAGCCGGACCGGCCTCGTCTACGATACAAAAAGAAGAATTTTAAAGTAAAGCGAAGCCCTAAAAATTCCTATCCCATCGTTCGCTTCGCTCACTTCGGAGCAAGCTCCAGGGTATTAGACCCATGAAGGAATCAAAAGAGGTCGGCTCGCCGACCCCGTTCGATATTCTCGATAATATTTTTGGGTCGGACCTGCGTTTCTTACGCTCGCCCGTAGGCTCATCCGTAGGAGACCAACGGTTTCCGAGGGTGTCCGCTGTGCTTCGCAGACCCCCATGGGCTCTGCTACACCTTCGAAAACCTGCGGTTTTCTAAAGGTGATGGAGAAACAAGTTTCTCCGAATCCTAATATAATCTATGATTATATGTCGGATGTAGCAACGCCGTAGGTGTTGCGGAACTACAGTGGGCACCAGCCGAGGGCTCAGGTGTGACGAAGTTGCACCCGTAAGCACACTTGCTGAGGGTGCAGATGCATTGCATCGGAACGGAGTGGGCACCAGAGTGAAACGGGAGCAGGTCCTCTTTCGCAAGAAGAGATGAGAATATACCCCAAAGGCGTGAAAGAATCTCTTTATAACACATGTGCAGATAGAATTATAGAGAAGGAAATAGATAGTACTCTTGCATATTCCGGGGTGAGAAAATGACTCGTAGGGCTTTTATCGACATAGAAACCAATTATGTGGGGAATTATTCCTCCGGTGACCAGCGATTGTTCAAGGATTGGGCGAATCATAAACTTACCATAGTGGGGATTTACATAGCTGATGATGTCAAATCGGAAAAGAAGGTAATCCAGCTCGTCGGGGAGGAGTGTAATGCCGAGTCACTCATGGAAGTTCTGTCCGGTGTCGATACCCTGGTTTCCTACAACGGCAGGTCGAAACCCGCTGGGAGGAAGGGGTATATTGGCTTCGATTTTCCTGTCATCAACGCACAGCTAGGCATCATGCTGGACGAGGAATTCCCCCACATCGATCTCTGTCCACTGTGCTGGGAGAAGGGGTTGTGGGGCGGTCTGAAGAAGGTGGAGGTGATTCTCGGCATCGAGAGGGAAACGGAGGGAATGGACGGAAGGGAGGCCATGTTGCAGTGGAGGGAGTATGAGGAAACCGGAAACCCGGATATTCTCAACGCCCTTCTGTTGTATAACTACGAGGATATCGTCAACCTGGAAAAACTGATGTATCTGCTTCTCCGTGAGCCCACAAACCCCATCCCACCGCCCTTCGTACCGCGCTATCGAGAACCGGTCACACCACCAGTCACCAGTAGGGAGGGCCAGTCATGAATTACGCGAGACCCGGGGCGCTTTGCCTGGTTTTTCTGTTCCTTGTGTTGGCCTGCTCATCTCCGGAAGTCATGAAAATAGGTGAAAAAAAATTACCGCTATCGAGTATGAAGGACAATGATCGCGTAGACGGTACCCGGGAAGGTCCCTGGTTCACGAACGTCACCCGGGAGGCAGGTCTCTCAGGTGTCCGCGGGAACTTCTTTTCATGGGGTGATTACGACAATGACGGATATCAGGACCTCCTGGCCGAAAGCAGATTGTTCAGGAACGGTGGCCCGCCGGACTGGCGCTTTAGTGAAACTACCTCTTCCGCCGGATTATCGGGAGGAGGCCACGGCACCTGGGCTGATTACGATAACGACGGTTTGCTGGATCTATACATGGTGGGTTCAAACAAATTGTGGCATAACGAGGGTCCCGGTCAGACCGGTGATTTCACCTTTTCGGATGCCACCTCCGCTTCTCGCATTGAAAGCCATTCGCATACCACCGCAGTTGCCTGGGGCGATTACGACGACGACGGCTTTGTGGATCTCTACATTGCCAGGGGTGAGAACTGGAACGATGGCAATTCTCTATATTATTCCAACCAATTGTACCGGAACAACGGGGACGGAACTTTTTCGAACGCCACCCTTGAGGCCGGTGTGGACGAATCGGACCATAAAAGCTATTCAAGAGGCGTGATATGGGGAGATTACAACAATGACGGCTGGCTTGATCTCTACGTGGCTAATTACCGTCAGCAGTTGAATTATCTCTACCATAACAATGGGAATGGTACTTTCACCGATGTAGCTGCCGAAAAGAACGTTGCCGATGCTCCTTCCCGGACTGGCGAGAACCCTGATCCCTACGACAGACCCGGCCACGGTGTGGGTGCATTATGGGGTGATTACGACAATGACGGGGACCTCGACCTGTGGGTGACCAATCTCAATCACAAGGACTGGAGAACCTCGGACGATTCTCTATTGTACCGGAACAACGGTGCTCCCGACTACACCTTTACCAACGTCCGCAGCTCGGCGGGAATCCCCATCAAACCCTATGTGGCTCCGAACCAGGGAGACGAATTGTTCGTGGGCTGTGCCTGGGACGATCTCAACAATGACGGATACCTGGACCTCTATCTGCCGCAGGTATACGGAGATGTGGGCTATGCCTATTCTTTCCTGTATATAGGTAACTGGGACGGGACCTTCACCGACGTGACCGAAATGGCGGGCGTGAGGGTTTGGGACACCTATGCCTCATCGTGGTGCGATTACAACAACGACGGTATGACCGACCTTTTGACAGCAGGAAAATACCCATTTGAAAATGGCACCTACGAGATTCGGCTCTACGAAAATAAACTGCCCAACGACAATAACTGGATCAAGATCAACCTTCAGGGAACAACTCATAACTCCCTTGGCATTGGGGCCCGGGTGGAGGTAACTGCCGGGGACTATGTGTATATGAAAGAAGTGGAGGGGGGCATGGGTGCCCACGGGCAGCAGAATTCGATTCCTCTTGATTTCGGACTGGGTGATCACAAAGGACCGGTGGATATCACTGTGTACTGGGGCCCTGGAAAGTCCCATAACATTAGTGGCATCGAGGTGAATCGGGAAATAACCCTGACCGAGCCTCTCGATACCCCCGACATAAGCATCGCTGAATTGAGCTTATCCAATGAACATCCCATTGTCGGCAGCATCGTTGATATTGACGTTATAGTAAAGAATCTGGGTATGACGCTCATAAGTAACGCTTCTCTCAAAGTGTACCTGGATGAATCGGATGATAATTCGTTGATCATTCCCCCAGTGCTAATCGAGGACCTTTTATCCATGGAAGAGACCACAATCTCCTGCCAGCTCCATACCGGGGAAATGTGGGGACTGCATTATATCAAGGCAGTTATTACAGATGTGACACCCCCCGAGGAAAACGATCAGAACAACCTCGCCAGTGCGGAGATGTTCATACGCACCAGTAATGAACTTCCTAAACCAGTGCTCACTGTTTCCACAACGGAGGCCCTTGTGGGGGAAGAGATTACTGCGGACGGTTCGGGTTCCACCGATGACGTGGAGATAACCGATTACCTTTTTGATTTCGGCGATAATACCAATTCGGGTTGGATAAGGGAGTCTACGGCCTCCCACGCATATGATGAACCAGGCGATTACAAGGTCACTTTGCAGGTGATGGACAGCGACGGGGCGGTGAGCCAGGACATGGAAAGAAAGAACATTGTGATCACCCATCCTCCCAATCAGGTTCCGGAAGCAGCCATCGAATCCATCTCACCGTCTCCTGCGAAACAGAATGAGGATACTGTGAGATTTGTGGGAACGGGGACTGATCCCGACGGGCAAATAAAGGAATATCACTGGCGGTCGAGCATAGACGGAACTCTCTCGAACTTAGAGAAATTCACACTGGATGCCAGTGAAATGTCCATCGGGGATCATTTTATTTTCTTCCGGGTAACGGATGGCAATGGGGCCGTCTCTCCCGAAGTTCATATATTACTCACTATCATGGGGCCGAACGGTGCACCGGTAGCAAAGATAGACGAGATCTCTCCTTCCCCGTCCGAGAACGGTGAAGGCGTATATTTTCGTGGTAGCGGCGAGGACGTCGACGGCAAGATAGTCGAATACCAGTGGTACTCTGATATCAACGGCCTGCTTTCCCAGGAATCCGAATTCACAACGGCCCTCGGATCGGGTACGCATACCATCACATTCGTTGTGACGGATGACGAAGGATTGAAATCCACTCCCGCTGAAAGGATCCACGTGGTAAGGGAGCCGAATCTTTCTCCCTCCTGTTACATTGACTCCATTGAACCGGAATTCCCTGTGGAGGGCGAACCAGTGATACTGAGGGCCAAGGGCGAGGATCCGGATGGGACCATAGTGGAATTCAAATGGCGTTCGGGTTTGGATGGTGAATTGGGCTCCGGCGAGATACTCGTAGTGGAATCGGGGTTTTCCCATGGCAATCATACCATATACCTCACTGCAGTGGACGATGACGGTATGTCAGGCATTGAATTCTCGTTGAAAATATATGTTACGTGGAGGGATATTGAGCCTTCCCTTTCTCTGCTTGAGGGCGATGACGGGGAGTTCTCGGTGGATGCAGTGATAACGGTTAACATGGAGGATGACTTTCGAAGGCCGGTAAGGATCGAGGTGAAGGTCGACAACGGGCGCTGGGAAACAATGACCGGGAGCAGGATAACGTGGAAGAAGTTGGACGATGATCATCGAAAGTGTACTCTGAAAATAAACGTTATTAAGCTGGAGAACGGAGGTCACGCCATATCGGTACGGGGCTTTGACGGCGCATCGTACACCAATAGATTGACGGTGCGGTTATCGGTGAACCATCACGGCTCTTCTATTGTTCCGGCGGCGGAGGAAGAAATGGATATCCGACCCTTTATTGTCGGAGCTGCCTTTCTGTTTATATTCGTGCTTATCTCCCTGGTGCTCTATATAAAACGATTGGCCCGCTCGCGTAGAACAATGAAGGAACTACAAAGGGAGCCGGACCGAGAATGAGAATTATATGATGGAAGAAATAGCAAGAAAGCTGGCCTGGAATTAAGAATTATACATACCAGAGTATGACGGTTACGGCAAACTCGCACTGGTCAGTGGAAAGTTTATCGCCCCCGTCGGTCCTGACGCTCTCCTTGGTGCTGATCTCAACGAACCATCCCTCGTCGACATCGTACACCAATTTCTCTGTGTCATCCAGCTCCAACACCACATTTCCCTCGCCATTTCCCTCGCTGCCGCCTGTGTCTTCGCCAAGAACCTCCCCGGTGTTACCGTCAGTACCCTTGCCCGTTGAAACGTCAAGGTCCCATGAAAGGTCATCCCATTCCAGAATTACTTCAATTTTTTTGATCTCTTCGGCAAGTTCAGAGGTCAGGTCCCATGTGTAAATCTCTTGTGATTCGGATATCAGCGAGTTTGCCGGGATGTCCCCCTGGCCACCGTTGGCAAGCTCGACCTCGATCTTGTCGGGTCGCTCTCTTTCAGTTATAAGAATGTTTTCGCTATGATCATCCATCTTGCCCCCGCTATCGGTGATGATGAGAGTGGCCAGGTACTCGCCCACCGCTGAATAGTTATAGAATATTTCCCTATTGCCCCCGTCCTCTATGCCGTCATTGTCCAGGTCCCATGAGAATTTAAGGTTATTACCGTCCTCGGTATCACTGCTCTCCACGGCAGAAAAATGTATCGTTTCTCCCACTGTTGCGGTATATGAAGAGACGGTGAACGTGGCCACGGGCGATGTGTTCTTCTGGCTTTTTTTCAGAACGGTGACATTGATAAAATCGCTTTTACTCTGTTCCTTTGAGTAGCCAGTCACGGTAATAGTGAATCTTGCAATGAAAGTCTTGGGAGAGCTATATATATGGGTTGCAATACCTAGCTCATCCCGTTCCCAAGGGGTGCTCTTATCCCCGAAATCCCATTTGTAGAGAACATCCGGGTAATCGGAAGGGTCCGCAGAGTTGCGACCAACGAAGGTGACCTTCTCACCCACCACCACCTCCATATCATCCCCGGCATACGGTCTTATTTCGTACGTCTTGTTGAGTTTTTCTTCGTCCTTTTTAATATTCCTGTATGCAAGAAAGAAGACCGATCCCATTATAACGATGAGAACTACGATTATCACAACGGACTTGACATCGGCCATTTTATCACGACATAATGAAGTCGATCAGTACTGAGATCAAGGCAAATCAGAATATTTTCTTTACCAGCCAACCGAGGATCATTCCAACAACAAGGGGAGCTGAAATAAATGTCAGTAGGCTCATTAGATGATCAGAGCTGAGGATATCCTTTATACCACCTGTAATTACACTTGTACTGACGAGACCGAAATAGAGCAGTAATCCAAGGACTATAATTGCGATCAATGCCCACTTGAAAGCCCTGGAAAGGATGATGTAGCCTATAAGAAAGCCCACTATCAGCTCAATGCCAATTAATCCGATCAGCCAACCTGTGCTTAAATCTATACCGAAAATCATATTGCATCACAAAGAGAAAATCACGTTGTTATTATTTATAATTTTGTGGTAATTGTGGTTATTGGGTAGAATAGTTAATACGAGGGGCATGGTAAAACGGAAATGTGAAAATGGTAAAATGGTATTATTTCCTGGCTGTACAGATATTGATGTTGTTTCTGGTGTTCATTGCTCTTGCCAGCCCATGGTACTCCATGGAGCACAACGTCAGCGGCAGTCTCAGCTCTGGAACAAACGTTTTCGCCAGCGGCACCATGTTCACAGGGGAAAGCATGAGTCTCAAAGGTCGCAACTGGTATCACGGGGCCACTTCGAGCCCCCAGATATTCAGACAGCCACTGACCGATAACGGTCATGAGGACTACGAAGATATGCCACATGTGAAGGAAACAATGGGCACGGCCGGGCTTTTCAGCAATATGGTGCTCATATTCTGCATCATCGGTCTCGCTATGCTGGCGCCCTTTCTTTTCATTAAAGGCATACGTAAACACCTGAAGATCGCCATGATAATCAACGGTTTATTGCTGGTTTTCACCACCGCCGCGGTGGCGATAAAATTCAACAACGAAATACCGCCTGCACTTAGCGCTGACCTGGAAAACACTGTGTATCCACACATCTTCGACCACATGACAATGGAAAATCTTACGGTTCCCGCTCAGGCAAGCGGCCAGTACGAAAATTTCCACACCACTCGCGACGCAGTATACGAACGCTTCAGCAACGGTACGGTATACGAGGAGACCTTTTCGGGGTCCAGCGTGGAAACATACAACAGAGATTATTCTGCTTTGGGAATGAAATTGAGGGTTAGTTCCGTACTTTTGTGGCACCCCTCCATGGGATGGTACCTAATGCTTTCGCTGCTTCTACCGGGTCTGGCGGCCGTGTTCTTCGCCTTCAGGCTGGATACAAACATGGTTTTTCCGTTCTCTCTGGATAAAGTCATTTATAAAAGCCATGGAAAAAGGGGAAAGAAAAAGCGCCGTTCAGGAAAAAAAGGGAATAGATCCCGCGAGAAGAATACAGATGAGGTGACGAATAAGGGCAGTGGGGTGGAATCTTCCAATATCGAGGAAGGTTTTTTGCCTGTACCGGAAAGCGAGGAAACAATTATCGATCCTGAAGAAGGTTTCATATCCATTGGGGGTGGGGATGACGAGTCGGAAGATTTTCCGTGGAACAGGTAGACGGCGGTAAAAACATTTTTAATAATTCGAATGTATCGGGTAGCGTATGTCATCCAAGAATAATTATACGGCAAAACGTCAGTTCAAGGCTATAAAAAGCCGCGGAAAAAGGCACAGTTCCACAATCGCCGGAAGCTCGCTGGGGATATTCCCGGAAGCCCTGGTGGGGCCCGGTCCGGACCATGAAAGGCATCCCGGGAAAAGAGGAAAAGTAGTTCACGGCATGCTGGAGGACATGACCATTTCCATCGATCTTGACGTGAAGGACGTTTCCCACCACGACGATTTTTTAAAAACACTGGCGGCAATAGTGGGTCTTGACAGGGTGGAAAAGGATTTCGAGGTATTGGGCACTGCGGAGAAGATCATCCGGGCACTTGCCAAGGCAAAGTTCAGGAACGTGGTGACCATCGATATTGACGGAGATGTTTTTTATCACCAACCCGATGATTTCTTCGATGTCAGCGACGCCATAGAAAAACTTATCGGGGAGCTTCATAAAAGCGAAAGGGAAGGCAACAATATCACCATGGAACTGATATCGAAGGATCATGGGAACTGCAGGGCGAAGGTGAAAGTATCCCGCATACATCAAAAATGGGTTCATGATATTCTGATTACTTTCAGCGGTCAGCTTTCTGAAAAATATTTTAGGCGGGTCATGAACTATCTCGAGGATCATCTTGAGATCGAGGACATGGAAGACAGCTGGAAAAAAGCGTAGATTGTGTGGGTAAAGATATTTTGATGATATTTTCATGTTTCTTGGGTCATCTTATTCTTTATAGGGCTGAGCTAGCCACCACCCAAATTTGAGCATATAACTCGCAAACTTCCCAAACTCGCGCGACGTTAATTTGAAAGCCTGCGGGGAACTAATCGTGTCCAGATCGATGAATATGGGACAAAATCAGCATAAACAGTCGTCACGTTTGCTCAATCTGCTGGCCATCGCTAGTTTACCGGCCATGGTTCTTCTTTCTCTGGTTCTGTTCACGAACACCGAGGGAGGACAGAGAAAGTTTGGGATAGCAATCTTTGGACTCCTGATTCTCATGCCTCTCGGAGCCTTGATAAGCATCTTCTGCTCCTTTTACAGAAGGATACATCCTTTGGAATCGGGTGCTCGACCGAAATGGCTTCCAAAATCGATGCCGTTGCTTTTTCTGCTCATCTTTTTCTTTATAGCGATCACCACCGTTACACTCATGGGATTCGGAGATACTTTGGGATTCTACGGGATCATGACTGCCTGGCTGGTGCTCTGGGCCGGGATCAACCTGGCACTCTATGTCCGGTCTTGACAAGACAGTGGCTACAGGCCCGTAATTGGAAATTATCTTTATCCTTTATTCATTCATTCTCGTGGAACATTTATTTCAGAAAATATTAAGTACACACATGTGTATACACATATTGAACGGGTGATAGCATGGTCAGTATGACACTAGCAATACCGATAGAATTAAAGAGGCAAATGGATGAATTCCCCGAAATCAACTGGTCAGAGACCGCACGAATTGCTTTCAGGGAGAAAGTAGAAGACCTCCGATTCTTAACTGAGTTCAAATCTAAAAGTGACATGACAGAAGAAGATGCGTTGGAGTTAGGACGAAAGATAAACAAAGCTCTCCAGAAGAGGTATCAGGAGAGTAAATAATGGACTTGGTGGCGGATGCTAATGCTTTCTTTGCTGCACTAATAAAAAGTGGCGAAACTGAAGTTCAGGTATCTTCACCGAATGCGGAATCGACTGGAAATACAAATAGTGATTAAGTTCATAAAAACAAAGGATTTTCAACTCGAGCGGAGGCTGTTGGCCCTATGCGTTTACAGATACCAATATCTCATGTGGACCTGCAAGAGAAATTTTAGTTTTCTCACCTTTCTTTATCTGCATGTAATCAACTATCTCTTTAGGTATTCTGATAATATAGCTATCGCCTAAAACTCCGACTTTGGCTGTATGTGGTTTTTTCTGCATTTTTTTCATCATGAGCAAGAATTGTGCTTCATCGCCATCCAAGTATTCCTCATCGCAGGATTCACATTTCCATGCCTTGATCTTGAATCCATCTATATTTACATGGGTTTCGACCGCAGTCTTCCCACAGAGACATTTCATTCCTTTCTTAGTTCTCATTTACTTACCTCCTACATGCTTTATTATCCATACTTCTTCTTTGAGATCATAGGAATAGGATTCAACAACCACAACACGGTATTCCTTTTTTCCCTTCTTGATGCATCTCTCGATCGTCCCCGATGCTCTCCTTCCTTTACTACACTCATATCCCATTTCAAGGATAGACAATACATCATAAAGGTCAAATCCCAAGTCAGCTATTTCATAATACGCGTGGATTGTAGGTCGAAGATACCACTCTCTCCATTTCACCCCAAATTCTGTTGGAAACGTAATATCGTTCACCATATCTATCTAAATATCTTTAGGGATATTATTATATATAAAAACTCGTACGATTAAGTGTATTTTCAGGGAGGTTAAGACATGTCTAATTATATAATCCAAAAGTATTTTCACCCTTAGCGACTTTCTTCTCCGAAGCTATCAGAGCGATATGTTCCTCGATTCTGGCCAGCGGAACTCCGACCATGAGAACGAGTATGCCTCTCACGTACTTTTTCCTTTTCTGCATCTAAAAAAAGTGAAAAGAATGATTGTCCCGGTTAACAATAAAATAATGATTCCGAAAACGAGCCACAGCCAGAAGAATGAAAATGAATCATCATTTAGAGTATTGTCTTTTCCATCATCACCATCATCATCGTCGTTCTCAGGTAGAATTGGATTGATAATTTCTTTTAATGACTCATTCTGGGGTTCATGCGTTTCAGTATCATTTATTTCGGTTACATTTGTGTTATTATTTATAGGAACATTACTGTTATCGTAGGGATCGGAACCAAATTTGATTTCATCGGTATTGTTGTACCCATCATTATCGATATCATCATCGAAAGTGTCCGGTATTTGATCCCCATCAAAATCTTTCGGATACGATTGATAATCCCAAGGGTCGGTACCATATTTTTTTTCGTCTGGATTCCCCCACCCATCCCCATCAATATCTGTATCGTAATTATCCCCGACACCATCTGAATCCGTATCATTCCAATCCCACTTATCATCTGGAAACAGGTCAGGATTACTTCCACTTTGATTGTCACCGAATCCATCCCCGTCTGTGTCATTCCACTGTGTCGGGTCCAGTGGGAATGCATCAGGTTTATAAGCCCCGTAGATGAATAAACCGATTGTTCGATTTCTCCACCAGGATGGGTTTCCGTAATTGTCCCCCCATCCATCCCCGTCGGTATCGTTCCATTGGGAATGATTCAGCGGGAAATCATCTATTTTTAATCCGGTTGTGGAATCAATTTGGGTTTTTCCTGCATTCCAACAATCGGGATAACCATCTCCATCGGTGTCTTTTGAAGCTGCACGGTCCAATGGAAATATATCGGAATTATTGCCGGCCAAATTATCTCCGAATCCATCCTCATCAGTATCATTCCACTGAGTAGGATCCGAGGGGAAAACATCAAGATGGAGTCCGGTGATCGAATCATCTTCATCACAGCCTTCATTCCATTCGTCAGGCCACCCATCGCCATCGGTATCTTTGCTCGCGGCGGGTTCGAATGGTAAATCGTCCAATCTTGTCAGACCGCTTGTTGAATTTTCAGGCCCCATGCCTGGAGTCCACCTATCGGGATACCAGTCCCCATCAGAATCTAAAGAAGCTGCGAGATCTGTTGGCCAGGAATCAATGTATAATCCTGTTGTGGAATTTTTCTGCGATTTACCCGGATTCCATTCATCAGGGGAACAATCGCCATCGGTATCTATGCTCGCTGCGGGATCGAATGGAAAATCATCGGAATAATCTGGACAAGAGTCCTGATCACCATCGTTTAAATATATTTTAATAAAAGAGTGATCAATAGTAGCACACATATTTCTATTTGGACAATATATCCAACTGGTATAGCTTAGATCTTTATCAATAAATTGTAAAATGTCACCCGTGGCAATATCTAAAACTCCATAATCATCTGATGTTGCACAATCATAATGGCGTGATTCATCTGTATTTCTGCCTTCTATCTCCTTACTAAAACGTATCATAATCGCATCATCAAAAGTAGTCCATTTATCACAACTATAATAATCATAATCGCCATCATCATTTGGCCATATATTACGAATGAGTACTCCTGTATTTGCATCATAGATCGCAGATTGGGAAAACAGTTTATCGCCCTGATTTGAAATACCGATTGGTGAACCTATCCCACCCCAGGTCTTGACAATATTCCTAAATTGCATATCCCACACATAAGTCCAACATGTCCAGTGACTTGTTGAGATATACAACCAAGTGGAATTTACTGCCCATTCGACTATGTTCCCTATGGCCCAGTGCTGCAAATCACCTTCAGGTATAGTAATATTATAATAAGACCAATTTTTTACGTTCCACATATGAACTTTATCTTTTTCGGATACAAGAACTAAATAATTTCCGTTTGGGGAAAAAGAAACATCATATATGTAATCAGAATATCCATCTATTTTTTTAATGAAGCCACCTGTCTTGACATCATAGAACTTTATGGAATTATAATCGTTAACCGCAATGATGGAATTATTTGGTGAAAAATATAAATGAACTCCCCACTCATATTCTGCTCTAAATACATTCGTAATAGTCCATGTTGATGTTTCATAAATAGAAATATTCTTATCGGATAATGCAACTGCTAATGATGATCCATCATTAGAAAAGACTGCGCCCCGTACGTCATAATCAAATTCAATTATTTTTTCCAAATTGAAATTACCATTTTTTGATTGGTGAGGTGCTTTTGAAGAAGATACATGAATCGTAATGACATTGAGGTTTATAATGATCAGTATTACAATCATCGTGAATGATATGTAACCCCTTATTTTTGGGAAGTGGTATGTCATAGTGAGTACCTCCAACCATAATGTATAATAAGTAGAGTATTTAAGACTTATAGAACGATATTCGAACTCATTTAGGACAACTTTCGAACTATCCCCTTTCCTAGATTATGATAGAGGATGTTAACTGACGCTTGTTAATTGTTTTTGTGTCCTTCTTAGCATAACGAAATGCTTCTGCTGTCGCAGAACGGGGGCAAGCCTCCTTTTGGCTTTTAATATTCATTTTTTTATATCGGGCCGGTGTACGCCTTACGGCCCCCGGCCCTCTATATTTTATTCCTAAACAGGTTTCATGGTTCGTAATCATTCCCCTCCAAATGGATGAGCCCTACAAAATTCAGCAATTAATTAAATAGTATCAAACTATTGAGACGAGAAGGGGAGATATCAATGAAGATCGGAATAGACGTAGGCGGAACATTTACCGACTTTCTTCTTGCCGAAAATGACGGAACATCGAGTATTTATAAGGTGCTGTCCACGCCCCGGGACCCTTCCGTGGGTCTCCTCAACGGCCTGCGCGAGATGTCCGGTACCAGAAAAATGACACTTGAGGATTTTATAAAAGAGGTCGATATAATCGTCCACGGCACCACCGTTACCACCAATGCTGTTCTAACATATACCGGCGCGAAAACCGGTTTATTAACGACAAAGGGCTTGCGCGACGCTCTCGAAATGCGCAGAGGTATCCGCGAAGAGCAGTACAATAATAGATACACCAACGTTAAACCTCTCGTACCCCGCTATCTCCGACAGCCCATAGAGGAAAGGCTGGATTACAAGGGGGACGTAATAACCGATCTCGTGGAGGAGGACGTTCGCGAGGCCGTGCAAACCTTCCGTGAAGAAAATGTGGAGGCGGTGGCAATCTGTTTCATGAACTCATTCGCCAACAAAACCCATGAGGAGCAAGCCGCCGAGATCATCCGAAAAGAGATGCCGGGGAAATACTTAACGGTCTCCGCCGATCTTCTGCCTTCCATCAGGTTCTACGACAGGATCAGCACCACCGTACTCAACAGCTATGTCGGCCCCATCCTCAAGAGTTATCTACTGAGCCTCACCTCAAAACTGGACGATATCGGTTTTTCAGGCGTTCTCCTGATAATGCAGTCCAACGGCGGCGTGATATCGCCTGATATCGCAATGGACAACGCCGCCGTGACGCTTCTCTCAGGGCCTGCCGCCGGTCCGGTAGCGGGAATCGCATATACCTCCATACAGGGTTACGACGACTGTATTACCGTGGATATGGGCGGTACCAGCTTCGATGCGGCCCTTATCCGGAACCGAACTCCTCTCATTACCACCGAGGGAGAGATAAACCGCTTGCGCCTGGCGCTGCCGATGCTTGGGATCGTCACTGTGGGTGCCGGAGGGGGGAGCATAGGCTGGATCGACGAGGGCGGCCTTCTCAGAATGGGACCCCAGAGCGCTGGGTCGCTGCCGGGTCCGGTATGTTACGACTGCGGAGGTAAGAAACCCGCCTGCACCGACGCCGACCTCATACTGGGCTATCTCGACAAGGATTTCTTTGCCGGAGGAAAGATTCCTCTCAATTACGAAAAGGCAAGAGCGGCGATAAAAGAGCAGATCGCGGATAAGCTTAATTACAGCGTCGAGGAAGCCGCCGCCGGAATGTATTCGGTGATTAACTCGAACATGGCATCCGGGGTCCGGGAAGTATCTGTGAAACGCGGATTCGACCCCAGAGAGTTCCCGCTGGTGGTTGCGGGAGGGGCCGGACCGATACACGCCTGTGAGATCGCCCACGAGCTGGAGATACCCGTGATAATAATACCCAAGGAATCATCCATTTTCTGCGCCGCCGGAATGCTCATGAGCGACCTGAAGCATGATTTCGTAAGGACATATGCAGCCAGTTTCGATGAGATCGACATTGAACGATTCCAGAAATTGTTCCGGGAGATGGAAGCCGAAGGCAATAGATTGCTCAGCACCGAAAAAATTCCATCGGAGAGGATCGAATATAGATTCGCGCTGGACCTAAGATACGTGAAACAGTATCACGAGGTCACGGTATCCGTCACCAGAGAAGCGGTGGAAAAAGGTAATTTGGAATCATTGGTAACGGGATTCCACCCCGAGCACAACCGGCTCTACGGCTATTCTCTGGAGAAGGAAGGAACCCCCGTAGAGCTCATCAACATGAGGTTGTCCTGCATTGGGAGAACCGACAAGCCAAAGTTTCTGGAAGAGGACTTCGACGGAGCCGATCCGGCAAAGGCATTTAAGGGAACGAGAGAGGTTTATATACCTAGTGCCCGCAAGTTCCAAACCATCAATGTGTATGACGGCTTCAAGCTCGGATATGGTAATATGGTGGACGGACCTGCCATAATCGAACAGGTTAACACCAGTACTTTCGTTACTCCTGACTATCGGGTGGCCTCGGACCGCTACGGAAGTTATACCATGTATCTGAAGGACCGCGAGGAAGAGTTCAAGGGGAGGGTGTTCAAATGACTGAAATAGACAAAATACTGGTTTCCGTCCTTCAGAGAAGATTCAAATCCATAACCGAGGAAATGAGTATCGCTTTGGCACGGACCACGCGGTCGCCCATCCTCTGCGAAGCAAAGGATTTCGTAACGGGACTCTATGACGCCAGGGGCAAAATGCTCGAACAGACCGAAAATCTACCCATACTGTCATTCTCGCTGGGGCCGGTATGCGAGTATATCCTCAAGTACTACGGGGACGAGATATATCCCGGGGACGTGATATTCCACAACGATGTATTTTCAATGGGAAACCAGAACAACGATGTTGCCGTGTACAAACCCATATTCTACCGGGACAAACTGGTTGCCTGGGCGGCCTGCAAGGGTCACCAGGCGGATATAGGGGGGAACGTGGCTGGCGGCTACAATCCCAACGCCACCGAGGTATGGCAGGAGGCTTTGAGGATACCTCCCGTAAAGGTCTACGAGAAGGGAAAATTGCGAAAGGACGTGTGGGATCTTATCTTTGCAAATATACGCTATGATATAGTGGCGGAGGACATGAGGGCCGAGATCGGGAGCTGCGTTGTGGGCGAGCGGGGTCTTCTCGCTATTGTGGAGAAATACGGCATCGACGTTTTCGAGTCACACAAGGATTATCTGTTCCAGGCCACAGAAAAGATGATGAAAGCTGAGATAAGGACCATACCCAACGGGACATATCACGGGGAGGCGAATGTTTATTATGACGGGAGACATCCCGGGTCCCGCTTCAAGATCAGGGTGGACATAACCGTTAGAGACGAGGAGATAATCTTCGATTACTCGGAAACGGACCCACAAACGAACGGATTTGTCAACGGTACCTTCACGTCGTCGGCCTCCGCCACCGTGCTGACCTTCCTGCAGATGGTCAACCCGGACATGCCCCATAACGACGGGATGATCCGTCCCATAAAGATCATAATACCGGAAGGGACTATACTGAACGCCAGCTATCCCAAGGCAACCACCTTCGGGAATCATCTCTGTCCCCCCAATGCAGATTCCATAATAAGGGCTCTCGCAAGTGCAATACCTGAACGCATCACCGCCGGATGGAACCAGTTATTGTGCGGTCTTACCACAGGAACCGACCAGAGGAAGAATGCGAAGTTCGTAGACATAGTGTTCCTGGGACTGAAGGGGGGCTCCGGGGCAACCAAGGGAGTTGACGGATATGATCACATTGGGATGATCGATGCTTCGGGAGGGGTGCTGGACCAGGATTACGAGATGTTCGAGCAGCAGACCCCGCATTTGCTTCTGGAACACGAATACTGGCGGGATTCGGCGGGAGCCGGGCAGTACCGCGGGGGCCTGGGTATAATAACAAAATTCATGATCGGCTCGGACGATACCACCGTTGTAACCTTCGGCGACGGCGATGTGGAGCCTGCATTCGGTCTTTTTGGGGGTAAGGATTCGACGTTGAACAAGATAAATCTTATCTACCCGGACGATAGGGTCTACAAGACCACATCGAAGGATCTTGTGGAGAACGTTCCTGCGGGGACCGTATGGTCCCAGAGAGCAGGCGGCGGTGGTGGTTATGGAGACCCTCTGAAGCGATCGGCGGCTGTAGTGGCGGAAGAGGTCCGTAACGGCATCATATCATTCGAAAGTGCGAAGAACGACTATGGCGTGATCGTGGACCCCGATACCTATGAGGTTGATGAAGAGGCTACGGGAAGAGCCCGGAGGGAGTGAGGTGGCCGGACTTCTCGATGGGATCACGGTGCTGGCGGTGGAACAGGCCATGGCGCTTCCATACTGTACCTGGCGGCTTGCAATGGACGGGGCCAAGGTAATAAAGATAGAGCAGACCCGTGGCGATCCCAACAGAAAGGTGGGGGCGAGAGTGCTGGGCGAGGAGGACATGTGCACTCATTTTCTTCCCATGAATGTTGGGAAATACGGGATCACTCTGAATCTGAAGGATGAGACTGGGCAAAAGATACTCCGGGAGCTCATTCAGCACTATGAAATCGACGTATTCGCCTGCAACCAGATACCTTCCAGTTACGAAAAGCTGGGTGTGGATTACGAAAGTCTCAGTTCTGTCAGGAAAGACCTGATCTGGCTCGGGATATCAGGTTTCGGACTAGAGCGTCCCGAAGCCGCGTACGATCCCATGATCCAGGCCTACTCCGGATTGATGGATACCAATGGACCTCCGGAGAGCTTGCCGCTGCGTTTAGGTGTTTCCATTGTAGATATGGAGGCTGGTAATCAGGGCTACTGCGAGGTGATAAAGGCGCTTTATCACAGGGAACGTGCCGGTGAGGGCCGAAGGATCGATCTATCCATGACCGAATGCGCCCTGTCGCTGCTGTCGTTCCAGCTGTCTGCCACCAGCATGGGTGAGAAGCCGCCCAAGTCAGGTAACCAGCACCCCACTTTCGCCCCTGTCGACGTCTATCCGACGAAAGACGGTTACGTGTCAATTGCTGTGGGTAACGATACACAGTGGAAATCCATAACCCAATTTCCCAGTTTCAGCTCACTCTCACAAGATATTTACGGTACCAACGAGGGGCGTAAGAGAGAAAATGATAAACTTACCTATGAGGTGAGCGCCATCACCTCGGAACATAGCACGGAAGAACTCATCCGCATATTTCGTTCCGCCCGTATACCCGTCTCAGTGGTGAATACGCTGGAGGATGTGCTGGTGAACGATTATCTGTCCGGTAAATTAATAAATGTATGCGATCCTGTAAGCGGTGTGAAGATGAAACTGGCCCCACCACCGGTACTGGCATCGAGAACCAACGGCCTTAAATTCACACCTAGATTGGGCGAGCACAACGCCGAGATATACGGCGAGCTGGGATATAATGTGGTAGAACTCCGAAACGACGGTGTGATCTGAGTCAACGGTTCAATCGAATATGATGGTGAATTCCACCCTATCCTTCTTTGTCTTCCGTATATGTAAAAGGAGCAGAACTGATGCCGTGATGACACACACCAGCACTGGAATTATGTAGGACAACAGAGGGGTGGATACTTCCTTTTCCACATATTTGATCTCTCTTGCGGGGACTATAATTTTTCCGTATCCGTCCAGTTTCATGTAATATGTAGTGGTGTCGTCTTCATCCTCATCCAGCCCCACCAGATGTATGCAGTTACTCCTATCGATAGCAATTGCAGGGTCATAGAGTTTGCCCACTTCGAGGGTAATCTGCCGTTCTTTGACGATTATATTTCTGTAGTAATCTGCCTTTAGATAGCGAAGCTGGCTGTGATTGCCCGTATCGTCGTACCAGACAAAGTTGTTGTTATCTTCGCCGTCCACTGCCACCGAGGGTTCGAGAACGAAATTCTCTGAAAGGGTTATACCGAATATATTCTCCGTTTCATCATATTCGGAAGGTTCCGAGATCAGCTTTACGTTTAGAATGTCGGGATCGGACATCTCCCCGAATATATCACTGTCCTTTTCGAATTTTATTCGGTAGAGTCCATCGGATGTGATATACTGGGTGACGTTGATCTTCATGCGTTCCACCACCAGCTCGCCAAGCTGAGCGAAGGACCAGATTCCGATTTTTTTATACTCCTCCTCGTTCTGGCTCAGCAGAATATCACCCGAACTTCGCCCCATCGCCCCCTTTATCATGGTAATATTGATGAAACAGTTTTTATGAGCAGTAAAATAAGGAAGTTCGAGGTAGTACTCTCTATCGTTCTTTCTCCTGAACTCTTCCTCGAAACGAGATTCCACGTCATCCTCGCCGTCCAATAGCTCCGCGGGGAAATATCTCAGGCGATCGTTCAGGGTGTATACTAGCCCGGTTTGATCCTCCGAATTCACCAACAGCTCCATGGAGGAACGTCTGAATTCCACTACGGGAAATACCATGTTCTTCTCGTAAACGATATTTCCCCTCTGATCCATTTTTACAATATACAGTCCCAGTGGATAGGCATCGGTGTCCTCGTAGTACCAAGAGATGTGGAGATAGCCCTTTGAATCCATAACAATTGTGGGGTCGTAGGACCTGACCTCGCTTATTTCCTTGGCGTCGATCAGCATTTTGCCGTTACTGTTCAATTTCATGTAGTAGATCCTGGACTTTCCGGTGAGCCAGCTTGTCCAGACGATGTTTAAATTATCTTCCAGGTCTACTGCAATGTTGGAATCGGTGGAACTCCCGTCGTGTGTGATCTCCAGGGGTTTTTCCAGTATCTTTCCGCGGTTCGACAATTTGGTGTAGTAGAGGTCGTTGTTTACCTCGAATACAATATGGGCATTGCCTCCCGTATCGATGGAAATTGCGGGATCGGTATACTCCGACCGGCGCGGCAGGTCAGCGGAATACACTAATTTCTTGGGCATGACGGGGTCGCCGTCGTTGTCCATTTTCACGTAGAATAGCTTGATCTTCTCATCTTCGACCTTTTGCCATTGGCATGCAGATTCCCCTCCTGGTACACGGCCAGGTTGATACTCTCGGTATCATATTGGAACTCGTGGAGGTCGAGGCTCAGATCGAAATCGCCTCCGGGAGAGTCCGTGCAGCCCATGAAAATGGTTGCGAAAAACAATACGGCAATAACAAGACAAATCTCGGATTTACTACTATTGTTCAATGGATGCCTCCTTTTGTGTTTTGAAGATCGACGGTACGACCGTTCGTTGTTCCACTCCCCCGCAATATCATTACCCGCGCCCTCTCGGTCCAGAAAAAATCCTGAACGGTTTGTACAATGATTTTACGGATTTATGCCTATATTTACTTTACCGTATATTGTTCGGGGTGCACTGTATGAAGATCTTACGTATTATGCGCTTTCATTTTACTTTCACTCACCCTCCGTTAAGGCTTTTATATACTTCCGTACTTCTTTGTTTCAGCCTCCGATAGATCTCTGCGTCTATCTTGATACTGGCTGGTGTCAGAGGCTGTTTATTGTCATAAGTGCGAAGTTCGAAAAATGAGTCGTGAATTAGTAAATTCACTTCACCCTCGTAAACCCAGGGGTTTCCTGCGGATGTCGAGATTTGCACTTGTGACAATCCTCGACGACCCTGACGGCTCGTCTGGCATGACAGGTCTCGATGAATCAATAAATTCATCTGACTTGCCAAGACGTTACTTGGCAAGCCGTTACCGGTCATGTTTCGCGGAATCGCAGCGCGTAGGGACCGATTCCGCTGAATTCGATACAAAAAAAGAGGTGACGGGATGACCTTGAGAGAAATGACAACGGAAAAAGCATACGAGAACTACATGACGAATGGGATGAGAATAGTCGTGGACAATGGGATACTTAGAGGTATCGTAAGAGATTGATGATAAACCCTTAGAGGCGTCTCCATGGGTAGAAGCGTACCTACTTACCGCCAGATAATGGAGGATCAGATACGGGAATGGGGTCTGTTCCGCCGTGCATTGAGAAAAGACAAACAGAACTTGTTCGATGGAATGATGTTTCGGATACGTTCTCTCGCAAGTGCGGCGTCGTACCAGGCAAGCATAGATCCCACCGAGATGATGTTCCTTTGTATTCTTTTGGACCAGGAACGTGAGCTACAGGAGTTGAAACGCGAGAATGGAAACCACATAAATCCGACTATAGAAAAAAACTAGAAAAAGTCGGCTTTGAAGAAAGAAATGGGAGCACTGGGATTTGAACCCAGATCAGCGGGTATCCACATGTAGGAATAATCATACATGGAGCTATAGGTCAACGCTCCAGTTAATCATCATTTGGGATCCGGTCGTCACCGGAACATCAGAAGACCCATTGGCTATCATACCTGTAACTGGAGCCCGCGATGCTGCCGTGTTACACCATACTCCCATTTATAGCCCACGAACCTGGATATTATTGCTTAGCGGCCTTCGCTGCTCTCTTTCTTCGGCGCATCTTCTTTTTTCGCCACTTCCAGCGTTGCTGCCCTCTTTTCTTCCAGGCCCTTGAACTGCGTTTCATCTTTATTGCTCCTAATTAAATAGCCAAGTCGTCTTGAATTGGGGTACCTACAATTTCCTTTTGGTATTTAAGTATTGTATCTGAAATTTTTCAAGGTATATCGAACCTTGTATCGCATAACGGTGCATGACGTGGCTCTTTAAGAATATTGATATGAATCTCCTTTATATATCAGCAAAAGTATCCTCCTGGCGGTAGGACCGATGAAGCAAAAAATCACAAAGATCATGGCGGAAATTCGCAGAAAAGCGAAGGCGAAGAAAAGAAAAAGAGATCCCAAAAGACCAATTGCCATATGGACCGAAAAGGACCTTCTCGAAGGACAAATAACCGATGCAATGGTGGCGATCCTGGCCACCGGCGGGTGTTCTTGGGCGGAAGAATCGGGATGCACCATGTGCGGGTATTACAACGATACCTGCAATCAAGTAACGGAAAGTGATCTTCTCGCCCAGCTCGCCGTGCTAAAGGAACGGTACCGTGATCAAAAATACCTGAAGATATTCACTTCCGGTTCATTCATGAATGCCAAGGAGATCCCCGCATCCGTGGCAACTGAATTTTTGTCCTTCTTTTCGGAACGATGCGATCTGATATGTATCGAGACACGAGCCGAATATGTGACGGCCGAAGCGGCGGAAGTTCTGGCCGCATATCCGTGCGAGATCGAGGTGGCGCTGGGACTGGAAAGCTCTAACGACGTTGTTCTTGCCGAGATCATCAACAAAAATCTGACCTTCGAACGATACAAAAATGCTGCATCATTGTTATTGGATGCCGGTCTGGCAGTAAAGACATATCTGCTTTTAAAACCGCCGCTTATGACCGAGAAAGAGGCTGTTGAGGATTGCGAAAGGTCGATCCGAGACGTTCTTCCCTACACGAATACCATTTCCGTGAACCCCACCAACGTACAGAACTTCACTCTAGTGGATTATCTACACCACCGGGGATATTACCGGCCGCCGTGGTTCTACTCTCTTGAAGAGATAATGAAGCGGTGCATGCCACACGCAAAAGAGCGTGGTGTCAGACTTATGTCGGCGCCATCCGGGGCCGGTACCTTGAGAGGTATTCACAACTGCAAAAAATGTGACGGAAAATACAAAGAAGCCATAACCGCGATATCACTTGGAATGGTGGGAGTGGAGATATTCGATAGGATCGATTGTGAATGCAGGGTCAAATGGCAGTGCGATATGGACACGCAGAATGCAGCAATGGATTTTCACAGCACTGGATGAAAGGGGCATTCTCGGCTTTCCCGAGATGAAAAAGAGAGCCACCGGTGGGATTTGAACCCACGATCGTCTGATTACGAATCAGACGCTATACCCCTAAGCCACGGTGGCATAAATCATGTACCTACACGCCAACTTGACATGTAATCTTTTTGTTCCTGAGTGAGAACATCTATTTTAATATTCATGGTGCTCAGTTTCAGTTCTGCTATTTTTCCATCGATATGTTCGGGAACTTTTATTACTCGGTTCTCCAGCTCAGAGTGATGTTTTACAATGTACTCGGCGCAAAGAGCCTGATTTGCAAAGGAGAGGTCCATGACGGCCGCGGGATGTCCTTCCGCAGCAGCAAGGTTGACGAGCCGGCCCTGACCAAGGATGTATATCTTGCGTCCGTCTTCCAGTGTAAATTCCTCGACGTGCTGACGAATCTCATTTCGTTGAACACTCATCTCTTCCAGGGCTTCGACATCTATTTCCACGTTGAAATGCCCCGAATTGGCAAGGATCGCGCCGTCTTTCATTATCTTGAAATGCCTTTCGCATATGATCGATGTGTTTCCAGTAGTGGTGACGAAAATATCTCCCTGCTGTGCCGCCCGTTCCATGGGCAGAACGTCGAATCCGTCCATCACAGCCTCCAGGGCCCTTGTGGGATCCACTTCGGTTACCATGACGTGCGCGCCCATCCCCCTGGCTCTCATGGCCACCCCGCGACCGCACCATCCATAACCGCCCACCACGAAACGTTTACCTGCCAGGAGAATGTTTGTAGCCCTGATTATCCCGTCGATTGTGCTTTGCCCGGTCCCGTACCTGTTATCGAAGAGATATTTGGTATATGCATCGTTCACCGCAATTATCGGGTATTTCAGTACTCCCTCCCGTTCCATGTTCTCAAACCTGTGAACGCCGGTTGTGGTTTCCTCGGTACCTCCCAGTATGGTTTCCATTAGTTCCTTTCTCTCCTTGTGAATGGTGGAGACCAGATCGCCGCCATCGTCCATTGTTATGTGAGGGATGTTATCCAGGGTCTGGTGAGCGTGTCTGTAATACATTTCACGTGACTCCCCGTAGACCGCAAAGACGCTTATGTCGTGATCCTTCACGAGGGAATGTGCCACTTCATCGCAGGTGGAAAGGGGATTCGAAGCGCACAGAGCCACCCGTGCCCCGCCCTCCTTCAGAGTGATGGCCAGATTTGCTGTTTCGGTGGTGATATGCAGACATCCCGAAATATTTATACCTGCAAGAGGTTTTCCTTTCTTGAAACGTTCCCTAATTAGAGCCAGTACCGGCATCTCCCGGTAGGCCCAATAAATCTTATTGCTTCCCTCACTCTTTTCCGCTTCTTTATTAACTTCATAGTTCACTTTTGACACCGGCTTTTAGTTCATAATCTATAAAATAATGCATTGTATAAATGTGGAACAGAGGTAAAATATCCATCGTTGATTAATCTTACTCTGCGAGTCTGTGGTTTAATAATTTGTGCAATGGAATTATTTTTTTGGATCGAGTCCTTGTGACAATGAAATTTGAACGCGCTTTATTCCGACACTCAAAATCTTAGGAAATTCACTTCCTGTCGAATAAATTTTACCGATATTAATGATGACATTAACTTAAAATAGGAAATGAATGTTCCTACTGAAAACCGAGTATTTTTACTCTGGTGCTATTAATTAATATATAAATCATAATTACCAAAATCGATCATGTGGGTGCTTTCTTGGCTGAAAAGAAAATTGAAGAATCTGAAGACCAATCATTCAAGTACATCGTCCGGATAGGGGAAAGCGATGTGAACGGAAAAGCCCGTTTGGCATACGGTCTGACTGCAATAAAGGGTATAGGTTATCGCATGGCATGCGCCATAGCAGATAGCGTGAATATAGATCGCAATATGAGAGTGGGTGACCTTTCCGACGAGGAGGAGGAACTCATTTCGAACTTTGTGGAAAACGAGATGGAGGAAACCCTCCCCAGTTGGATGTTCAACAGAAAGAGGGACCCGGAACTGGGCAAGGACCTTCATATCATTTCTTCCGAGATCGAGATGGTGCTGGGAGATGATATAAACAGGCTGAGAAAGATACGGTCTTACAGGGGGATCCGGCACGAGACCGGTCAAAAGGTAAGAGGCCAGAGGACGAAGTGTAACGGTAGAAAGGGACTGGCACTGGGTGTACATAAGAGGAAGGGCAAGCAGTAGAATTATAATGGGGGAGTGAAATAAATGGGTGACCCAAAAAAGTCAAGAAAGAAATATTCCCGTCCTTTACGTCCATGGGAGGGGGAACGGATCAAGGAAGAGAACGAGCTGAAGAGAAAATACGGTCTGAAAAATAAAAAAGAGATCTGGAAAGCTCGTACAATTCTCAAGAAGTACAGAGGATTAGCAAGGGATCGGGGTGCATTGATACGCGCGGGAAACGAACAAGCGAGGAAAGAGAGCGGCGAACTACTTAAGCGACTTGTAAAACTGGGTATACTGGTGGAAGGGGGTCAGCTCAACAACATTCTGGCGCTGAATGTGGAAAATATACTATCCCGCAGGCTTCAGACCCTGGTATACGAGAAAGGACTTGCCCATACGTCCCATCAGGCGCGACAGTTCATAACCCATGGTCATATATCCATTAATGGAAGGAAGATGAGCGTTCCTGGGTATCTGGTTCCCGTAACCGACGAGGCGAATATAGATTATGTCAAGCGATCCCCAATTGCCGACGATGCTCATTCCATGCGGCCGAAAGGAGATTACGCCGAGGCAAGGAAAATCAAGGAAGAAAAAAAGAAGGATCGGATAGCCAAAATGGATACTCGAGGACGAAGGGGGGGTCGTAGACGATGACACAATGGGCTATAGCACACATATATGCTTCATATAACAATATACTAATCTCCCTTACCGACATAACTGGTGCGGAAACCATCACGCAGTGTACTGGTGGAATGGTGGTCCGGAGCGACAAGGATCAATCCAAGCCCTACGCGGCCATGATGGCAGCACGGAGAGTCGCCGATGTGGCCAAAGAAAAGGGGATAACCCACATCCATGTCCGTGTCAGGGCACCCGGCGGTAACCGGGCCCCGTCACCCGGTCCGGGCGCACAGGCGGCTATCAGAGAATTGGCAAGGGCAAGGCTGCGAATAGGACATATCGAGGATGTCACCCCTATACCCCACGATGGTACCAAGAAGAAGGGAGGACGCAGGGGTAGGCGGGTATAGATAATTTTCAGTTTTCTTCAGGGTGTCATATAATGAAAATAAAGATAATGGAACTGACCGATAGGCACCTGAAATGTATAATCCAGGATGCCACACCCGCTTTCGTGAATTCACTCCGCAGGGTGCTCCTGAGCGAACTGCCAAAAATGGCCATTCACGAAGTTGAATTTCATCTCGGCCCAATTCGTGACCGGGAAACCGGAAAGATGTTCGAGAGCATGGCGCCTCTTTTTGACGAGATAATTGCACATAGACTTGGGATGCTGCCCGTTCCAACGGATACCCGTCTGTTCAATTTCAAGGCTGAATGTGTGTGTGGTGGTGAAGGATGTCCCAATTGCAGGATAATGTTCGTTCTGAACAAGCACGGACCCTGTACGGTTTTCTCGGGAGATCTGGAAGCCATCAGCGGGGATGCGGCAGGGGAGGTTACGAACTACGCTATCATAGAGGACCTGATTCCCATCGTTAGACTCAATGAACACGAAGCTCTCTTGATATATGCGACAGCCATTATGGGCAGGGCGAATGACCATGCGAAATGGCAGGTATGCGATTCGGTGGGATACAAGTTTTTCCCGCATATAACCATAGACGATAAGCTATGCGACAACGGTGGAGGTTGTATCGACATATGTCCGAAGGATGTTCTGGGATTCAACACGAAAGGGAATCTTGCCGTCAAGAACCTTTTGCAATGCGACCTGTGTAATGCCTGTGTCGAGATTTGCGAGCCCCGGCCGGAAGGGGGGAAGAGCAAGGGAAATATGATCAAGGCGATCCGGGTGGAAGGAAAGAACGATATGTTCATTTTCACCATGGATACCGACGGTTCCTACACGGCAAAGGACGCTTTCGAGGCTGCATTGGACATACTCGAAAAGAAGTACCAGGACTTCCGCGAATCCATATCAACTATGAAATGAAGGAAATTCTTGGGAAAAAGATATTATTCTATTAGTTCTTACTTAGTTATCATAATATTATCCTGGGAAGTGGTGGAACTTAATCTATACTGCGCGAGGGTAGCTAAGCCTGGTCAATTTCGTTCACCCCTTCGGGCTGAACTTAGTTGGCAACAAGTGTGTTGCCAACCGGTCCCCGTTGACCAGGAAAC
>JASLWR010000040.1 GCA_030740765.1 Thermoplasmatota archaeon | reverse complement strand
TTGAAACATCCGAGATGCTCATTATATTACGCATAATCAAGATTATGCTGCATCCTCGGGGACGATGTCCCCTACGGATATTTCTATCCCTGTCCGCTCCTGATGTATGAAACATGCATCTGTATTTGCGGGGTACTGTGACACCAGTAGGCATCACTGTATTTGCAGGGACCTAACCCTACAAACCGTTACCACGCAAACAGTGTGCGGCAGGTATAAGAGAATCTCAGATTCGTTAAGATTTCACCATTGACAATATATAGAACGAGAATAGATAAGGTAATCAGATAATCCTTTTACCAATATAGCGATTAGGAGAAGAAACATTTGGGAACCGGACTGGGCATACTGCTTCTCGTAATTCTGTTCTCGCTCATAGGCGCAGGCTTAGGTATCATCACCGGGCTGATCCCAGGTTTACATGTTAATAATCTCTCCATAATTCTTCTATCACTTTCCGGTGTGATCATGGCCGGCCTGACCTCTCTATTTGGGGATACCCTGGGTGTCGTCTTCATTTCACTTCTCCTTGCGGCGGTGGTAGTATCTATCTCCATTTCCCACACATTTCACGATTTCATTCCATCAACGTTCCTGGGCGCTCCGGATCCCGATACCGCATTGAGCGTGCTTCCGGCCCATGAGATGCTTCTGGCGGGAAAGGGCTATGAAGCAGTGAAGCTGTCAGCAATAGGCTCCATGGGGGCGATCATGGTGGCGTTTCTATTGATCCTTCCCTTCAGGCTGGTGATCGGCGAGCCGGTAATGGGTTACAGCTACCTCAAGGAATACATGATCTACATCCTTGTGGGCATCTTCGCCATACTGATCATTACAGAGACCAAGGAGGTCCGGTACCGGAAAAGTGAACCTAAAAGGAAGTCCAGGGCCCTAGGTATAGTTCTTGCTCTCTTTGTGTTCTTCACTGCAGGTATTTTCGGTTATACCGTACTTTCCATGGACTATTTCAAGCCTTTTTTCTGGCCGGCGCCATGGATACTCCCCGATTCCATGATGCCGCCTGCGGTGCTGTTTCCAATGCTGTCAGGAATATTCGGTCTTTCCACACTCTTCGAATCGCTGTCGGCGGAAGAAAGCGCTCCCCCCCAGGTTATAACAGAGCCGGATGTACCTGTAAAAAGCACCGCGGGGTCAATCTTTTCGGGGACCTTTGCGGGAAGCATCGTGGGTTTCCTGCCGGGAATGACCTCGGGTATCGCAACGATCATGGCCATGATATTTCGAAAGGATACGGAAAAGAAACAGGTTATTGTAACTCTCTCGGCCATCAATACTGCAAATTCTCTTTTTGTTCTGGTTGCACTTTTCCTCATCCTTCGTCCCCGCTCGGGTGCTGCCATAGTGATAAATCAATTAATACCGGTAGCCCAGTGGGAAGCCCTTCTACTACCGGAATCGCTTTTGTATCTGCTGGTTGCGGTGCTCGTGGCATCCTGCACGGCGTTCATCACTACTTCGGCCATCGGGAAGCTCGCAGCCAAGCATTTTCATCGTATTTCGTACAAAAAACTCGTGAAAGGAATTATTATTTTTATCATAGCAATGGTCTTCGTATTTACCGGGTGGATCGGCCTTGTCATACTGGGTGTAGGAACAGTGGTGGGGATGCTGCCAATAAGGTTGGGTGTCAGGAGGTCACACGCAATGGGGTGCCTGCTGCTGCCTGTGATACTGTTGATTATGAACGTATGAGCTGGTTTAACCATACCTAGATCAAACCCGCATGCTTCATAAAAATCAAACAAAAAAAACCCAGCATTAAAACGTAGGTAAATCCTGTGGCAAACATGCTTTTCGAGTGGAAATCCAGAGCTGTCCCGAAAAATTTGTTTTTGGACACCTTTCCGCCGGTGAAATCCACGCTGGACACCTCATCGAGAACCAGATGGGACAGGAAACCCAACGCTCCGGCGATGGCCAGAAAAAGTCTTACCTTGAAATCGTTCCCGAAGTACATTAGATAAATGATCTGCCCCACTATGATCAGCGCGGGGACGGAATGGAACATACCCCTGTGAGTGGTGAGCCGCTTGAACATGAATATGGCAATTATCCTTATGAAAAGATAGGCTCCGCCAAAGATGGCCGTGAGATAGACCATGTCCGTGAATCCCCTCTCCATCATTGCGGTGATGATGACGAAGGGTACGATGGCAGCCGCCACGTTGAAAACCTCTTTCAGGGGGGTGCTCTGATCGTGGTCGAGGTCGGGAAGAATGGCGGCAAAGGTCCCCAGCATACATGCGATTATACAGTAAATGAGATCGAATCCCAGTAAAAAATAACCGATAACACCGGTTACAAGAGCCACGAGATAACCGAAGATCAGGTGCTGATGATAATTACCCATGTTATATCCTCATGGTTACGGGGGAAAATCGCTACTCGCACCGTTTGTAAAAATAATTATCCATACTAGGAAACCGCAAGCATCTTGTTTGCCAGTCTCAGGGCCCCTTCCACATAACGGATGGCCATATCGAAGTTCTTGCTATCCATGGCCGGCTTCGACTTGACCACGAGCTCCTGGACCTTGGAAGTGTCTTTTCCCAGCTTCTTCAACTTCAGTATCTTCTGCTGCGCTACCTTCAGTTTCACCACCAGTGCCTTGTTCTTCAAAGCCGCCGAAAAGGATGGAACGCTTTCTTCCAGGAGTCGGAGTGCATCATTGAGCTTTTTCTTTCTGAGATAATCCTTTGCTCCGATCACGGATGAAGCCAATTTGTCCGTGGGAAAGTTCTTGAACTTCTTGGTCATTGTAATGAGGTTCTTTCCCTCCTGGTACAGTTCCAATATCCTCTCAAGCTTTTCGATCCGGTGAATGGTGGAAAGACTTCTCTTCGCCGATACATAAGCTTCCGTGTACGATTTGCTCTCAAGCTTCCTCTTGGCATGCGAGAGCAGGTCTTCCGATTCCGGGTAGATGAAATCGAATGTTTTCAGCCCCTTCAGCGTTTCCCCCGCCTTCTTGATCGCCTTGATCGCATCCTTTTTCAACTCGCCGATGGAGGAATCTATGCTCAATGTTACGAGAAGGTTATTGGCATATTTCTTCGCATCACTGAGAATGTTTGCGGCTTCGATGTAATCTTTCTTCAGTTCTGAGATGCTGGCCTTCTCCATAAGCCTCCCGATATGGGATGTATCAAGGTCGTTCTCACCCGCCTTTTTCACCATTGATTTGACTTCCTTCAAGGTCTTCCGCGCTTCCTCGAGATACCGCGGATCCTGTTTTCTAAGTGCCGAAAGTCTTTCTGACATCTCCCTGAGGGATTCTATCTCATCCAGTGTGCTCTCGATATGTTCGAAAGCTGACTGGAACTGCCCTGACTTCAATGATGAACTCGCCTTTCGTAGGATGTCTTCAACGTGAGAACTGTCAACGCTCATATCCAGTCCTTTCAAAAGTTCCCTGGTGTCTTTCATGTAATTTGTAATAATAGTGTGACAGGTCTTGTCAAGCTTCTTTATATTGCTCTTTATGATGCCCACGACACCAAGGTAGTTCTGGTTTTTCATTTCCCTCACTGCGTGGTTGAGGGCTTTTTTGAATTTTGAAACGTCCACCCTGACGGATTCTGCAAGCATTATGTTCGAACGATAATGATCAAGAGATTCCTTGGAGCTGTGATACAGGTCTCTTTGTTGACGAATCTCCGTGGTTCTGGAACGGCTTTTCCTGTCCTTCATGGTTTCCAGTATCTCGATAGCTCTCTCGTTATCCGGCTCCCGCCTCACGATACCATTCAGGATATTTAAGGCGTCTTTTGTCCTGCTGAGAGCGATGAAGGACATAGCTTTATCCAGTAATATTGGTATGTTGTCAGACGAGTGTTCTATTGCCTTGTCGAAGCAGGTGAAAGATTCACCATATTTATGAAGATTGAAAAGGGCATTGGCCTTCAAATGCCAGGTTTCCTCGTTCCGTGACTCGAAGCGTATCGACTGGTTGAAACATTCCACTGCCTTTTCAAAATCATTGTTTATCATCATTATTTTGCCCTTGCCAGACCATGCCTGATAGTTGTTTGGATTGGTTTCGAGAGCCGCATCGTAAGCCTTCAGCGCTTCGTCCAATTTATCCATTCTGAAGAAAGCGTCCCCTTTGGTGGTCAGCGTTTCCTCCCACCCCTCCTCCTTGTCAGCCAGGGAATAATATTGTAAAGCTAGCTTTACATTCCCCATCTCTTCGTGTATCTGGCCTACCTTGAATATCGCATCCCTGTGCTCGGGATCAAGCTCTAGTACCTTCTCAAAAGCTTCCAAGGCCCGCTTCGTGCGACCCAAAACATAAAGGGAGTTTCCCTTCCGGTACCATGCTTCAATATTGTCCAGATTGATCTTGGTAGTCCAATCGAAACACCTGATAGCTTCCTTGTACCGTCCCAGTTGCTCCAGAGCCTTGCCTTTCAGGAACCAGGCATCGGGTAATTTCTTATTCAATCGTGTGGCCTTTGTATAACAATCAATGGCGCCCTCGAAAACCCCCGACTCATCCAAAAGACGCCCCTTCTCCAGCCAGGCTTCTCCCAGGGTCGGATCCAATTCGATGACTTTGTCCAGTGTCTCCTCCGCTCTCACCATGGCTCCGACCATGATATAAACCCTGCTCTTACCCAACCAGAGTGTGGCCAGATCGCCAATCTCCTCGATTCCTTTCGAATAGGTGTGCAGAGCTTCCTCGAGCTTCTCCATCTTCAACTGGATCTCACCGACACGCAACCATGCCTTTACAAACTCTTTATCGATGTCTATGATCTTCTGAAAACATGTGAGAGCTTCGGAGTAGCGTCCCAATCTGAGCCAGGCTTTCCCCTTGTAATACCATGCTTCGGTATCCTTGGTGTTATCCCTTATCTGATGATTGAAAAAGTTGATCGCTTCGGAAAAATTCTTTTTCCTGTATTCTTTCTTTCCGTCTTCCAACCATATTGAATTCTCAGGAGACATGCTATTCTCTCCGACAGTAAGCTACTCGATCGCATATTTTAACGATTAAAAAGTACCTGTCAAGTGTGGCCGTAGGTTATATATAGTGAATTACTTATAATTTTGTGTATTTTCCGTAGGTGTTTCTCATAATCCAATCTATGATTGCAAATTATATATTTGTCTTGGTCATTATCGAAATCCCGTGGTGAGGACTTGCTTGAAGAAATAAAAGAAAAGATGACAGAAAATAAACTCACATTGAGCGTGGCCGAGTCCTGTACCGGAGGAGCCCTAGCATCTCTTTTTACATCACTCCCAGGAGCGTCGAAATACTTTATCCTGGGAACCGTAACATACACCAATGATATGAAATCGGTCATATTGAGCGTAGAGGTTGATACTCTTGCTAAATATTCAGCAGTTTCCAACGAAATTGCCAGAGAAATGGCTCTTGGGGTGAAAAGAATATCGGGTTCCGACATAGGGATTTCCACAACTGGCTACGCAGGCCCTGACGGTGGCGTTGAGAATGACCCGGTAGGGACGGTATATGTCGGACTAGCAGTGGGGAATATCGTGGATTCAACCCGATTGAGCTTTGAGGGGAGCCGGAAGGAGATCATTAGGTCTGCTTGCGCCAGTACACTTGAGATATTGAATGAAACCTTGAGCCGAATATACGGAATCAGCGAGATATAATGGGGCCGACATTCGGCGATTAAAAAACATTGGCGATTAAATTGAACGCGATAAGAAACATTTTCAAGAGAACCGGACGAACACTGCTTACCGTTACCGGTATTTCGCTTTCCATAGGATTGGCAATTTGCATTTTTTCCCTATCAGCAGGTATAGATCTTTCGATACACACAATACTGGAGGAGAGCGGTGTTGACGTCTATGTCGTTTCCAGGGGTGTGCCCGTATTCCTTCAGGACCTGTCCAAACCCTTGATTGAATCGCGGGCCATATCAAGATCCCTTCTAAAAAACCCCGGGATAAAGGCCGCCGGACCCAGGCTGGTTGACAGTATTTATATGACGGGACACGGCCCTGACGATTTCCGGGAGATAAATGCGGAAGGCAAGTTGGGGCTGAAGGAATCGAAAATATATCATAGCATAGGGAGGGGAAGGGTACCGGAGATGGATGGGAATTTCGGGGGCGAGTCATTGGTAAAGGGTGAATATCTGCCCACTCGAGGCGATCCGTTCTACCAGAACGGAACATACCAGGGCGGTGCGAACTCATCCCTTTTCACCCATGAAATAGTTCTGGATGTGTACCTCGCCGAACTCCTTGATGTGGGTGTGGGCGACAGGGTACTTGCCGCGAAGAACCCTCCACAATCTGAGGAGGAGATCCTGGATTGGTCGAACAACCGGACCATACACTTTGAAGTGGTGGGCATACTGAGAGAGAGCTATGAAGGAAGCGACATGCCAAGCTGCGTGCTTCACCTGAGCGAGATGCAGTATCTCATGGGTCTCACGCACTTCGACAAGGCCACTAAGATCTTCGTTGAGGTCGAGGCAGGTACGGATGTGAACGACATAAGTGATTGGATAGAGGAGGAATCGGCTTTCGGCGCTGAACTGTCTGCTTATTCAAGTGAAGAGCTCGAGTCGGACCTTCTTGATTTCACCGATGTGATGAGGAGCTTTGGCGGAATGATAACCATCATCACCACGTTCGTATCCATAATTTTCGTGGCAACCATCGTTGTGATATCCATAAAGGAAAGGACGGGAGAGATCGGGATATTGAAAGCCATAGGGATATCCAGCAGAAGCGTGGTGTTTCTCTTTTTTACCGAAACCATGGTCATATGCCTGTTAGGTTACCTGCTGGGCCTGTTATTAGGGGTACTGGGAGTCCATATCGTGGACTACATGGTGATAAGCTCATATGATTCCCTGCCGCCCGGCCTGGTGATCACTAAAATAACCCCCGGAGTGCTGGGTAAAGTTACTGTTTTCGCCTTTCTGATCTCCATACTCGGGGGCGTGGTCCCTTCCTATCTGATCACCCGGGTGCCACCTATAACTGCCATGAGGAGGGTGTGATATCTTTATCGGTTCCATGTTGAAAAGGCCCGGCCGCAACATAATGACCATCCTGGCGGTGATGATATCCACTTCGCTGTTGATATCAATACTCTCGATCACAGAGGGAATGAGATCCCGCAATGCCGCCTCCATCGAGACCGGGAACCAGGACATCATCATTACCGCTATGGGATACAAGGAAGATATACCCCATGGCAGGGAGATCGCGGAGAGCTTGGAAAACGATTCGGTAAATGTTTCCTTCGCGTCCCCGATGTTGGTATCATTGCTGTTTCTCAGATACAAGGAGTATTTATTTAGCCTGGATCCCGAATATCAAAAACACCTGATAGATGGTACGGTCAATGATACGTTGATAAAAGTATTTGAAAATAATTCTCTAACTTTGTCCAATAAGGCAAATTTGTCCAAAATTGATGGGGGATGCTGGGAAATAGTAGACAAGACGAATAGATATAGAATCCAATATACCGGTACGGAGCTAAACATATACTACAGCGATAAACCGTACCTCGTGATGGCCATCGGCGTCATCCCGGAGAAGACGGAACAATTCCTGAGCGAGGAAAAGGCCATCCGATTGTTCGGGTTGGAGATGCAGTTCAACGAATGGTTCGAAACGCCAGGGGATCCTCATTTCAACGATTCCTATAAAGGCGGCTATACCGGAGAGATACTGATCAGTGACAATCTATTCGAGGGGATCGGACCGAAAAAGGGAGATGTTTTTACCGTTGGCAGCGAAAACTCGCAGGAAAATGTCACAATAACCGGGACCTTTGGTTCCCCATTATCCGGCGGCGGGATCTTCGGCAAATATTTTCAGGGAATCCTCATGATGCATCTCAGTGAACTTCAATCCCTTGTGGGCGCCCACGTTGTATCCGACACCGGCAAGGTTGAGGACAGGATCAGCTCGATTATCATCTCGGTAAGGGATGAAAAGAAAGACGCCTCCGAGATAGACGGCATTGCAATGGAGTTGAGGAATGATTATCCCTTTTATTCGGTTCTTACAAAGAGCGACCAGTTCGCGAGAGTGGAGCAGAGGAGTGAGATAGCAGACATTTTTTACACCTCCGCCGGGACCGTATCCCTGGTGATCGGACTGCTTTTCGTGGCCTGTATAATGGTCATAAACGTATACGAACGGCAAAAGGAAATAGGCGTTATGAGAGCCATAGGCATATCAAAGAAGACCATCTTCACCCAGGTCTTCGGGGAATCATTCGTACTCATAGCCGTGGGGGCTTGCGTAGGGATCATCCCAGGTTATTTCGGATCGGATTACATTAGCGATTTCATGTGTGCCAAGTACGGGGTTGAAATGGAGATCACTTCGTTCAGTCTGGCGTTGGTTGTCCGATGCGTGCTCTACGTTATTGTTATCGGCTGTCTCTTCTCCTTCTATCCTGCTATTAAGGCATCCCGGTTAGAGATCATCGATGCCATGAAGAAACCTTGAAGAGCCGGGGTCGATCATATTGCTTTTTTGAGGTCTATTGTTTGTTTTAAAAGTACTATCCCTAGGCTAAGAAATCCGAAAAATGAAAATACTAGTTCGGCATACGGTCAAAGAATTCCAAGGAGGTGCATCTATGGAAGAGCCGCTGGTCACAATAGAGATATATAGTGAACAAGGGGAAATAGTAAGCCGGGTCCAGTCGGACCTCGGTGGTATTCGAGAATACCGTGCACCTACGTACAGCGAAATGCTGAGAGAGCTGATAACGGATCTTCTCGAAGAGTTTGAGGATACTATATTGTATTGATTTTTTCCAATTATTCTAGATTCGCATCCATCAGGGGTCTTGGTAGCTGTATCGGACACTTGTTGGAAGAGATGGGGACATCTCGGATGAATCACCCACAGATGCCCACATACGTTCCGATGCATCAAAGATGCATCTGCATCCTCAAAAACCCGAGACGGGTTTTCTACGGATGTATCTGGGGGTTTCATCCTCGGCGCTTGCGGACCTAACTCCGCTGCGTCTCTCGCAAACAAGTTTGCTTCAAGACAATGCAGAATCTGCTTCCTCTTCTCCGCCCCCACCAAACGGTGGGGCTTATCCGATGGATACGATAGTATATTGTCATATGGGCAAACCTCGATAAAAATCGAGGATTGAGCATTTGACAATGTTCGCGGTGTCGCAGCCCGTAGATTTCTGTAGGAAATCGAGGGCTCAGCAGAGCCGTAAGGGTCTGCGTAGTGAAACGTGAGCCCGAAGGGACCGATACCGCAGAATCCGAGGAAACAGTGAAGGTACCCGTTCACGAGTTCCGAAGAGGATTCCTGCGGATGTAATCGGACCATTATTATCCATTCCGGTATGGAAGGTGATTGCACATGCCTATTGAGTATTTCTTTATTGAAAAAGGTTGGTTAAAACAAGTATTTGCTGTTGTTGTCTGTGTCCTTATGGTTCTCATAGTTTTTCACGCATTTTCTGTGGAAAGACCAGGAGATACAGTGATCAAGAAAGTCCGGACCCCGGACGTCGTGGGTTCCGGTACTCGCTACGGCAATCGAATAGTAGAGGATTTCAACAATTATACAAAGGTGGATCGGTCCAACACAACTTGTTCCGTACGGAGCATGGAAGGCCGGGCTTACCTATGGGGCAGCAGCCCAGTGATCCCACCCACGAATGAAGGGTCCATGAACATGGACACCCGCTCCCATGGAGGGGGATTCAGCCCGAAATATAACGAATTCTGGTATCCGCAATGGTCGGGAAGTACGATCTACAGGTATAACAAGGCCGGACAATATTTAGGTACCTTCAACTCAGGATCGAACCAGATGATGCAGCTTTGGGGTGACAAGGACGGCACATATTATACCGCGAACTGGGGCAACAGCAGGATTTACAAATGGAATGACAGGGGCAATTCCCAGATTTGGTCATACAACCTTGGGAGCACGGCGGGTTCAGTATGCTGTGACGATACCTACGTCTATGCAATGAGGTGGTATGACAGCAACGTATACGTACTGAGAAAGAGCGACGGGCAGCATGTTCGGACATTCAGTATTGGCGCAACTTGTTATGACTACGGCACCATGGCATACGCAAACGGTATTCTCTACATTGGAGGATACAACCGGGATTACCAGAGAGTCGCAATGTTCACACCCCATAATAATCAGAAGATAGGCGAATTTAGGGTGCAGACGAATATATACAATTCGGCATTCGACGGCGAGAATTATTGTATTTCGTCAAACAACGCCAACGTATTGAAGTACAAGATCTCAGACGGAAACGCCTATCTGGGTGATGATGTGGAGCCGCCCACCAATATCACATATTTCCAATCCAAAATCCTCACCGATGACACCAAAACCATTGGCGCCGCAAAGATGACCTGGTACGAGCACAAGCCCCAGGGCACGGATGTGGAGTACAGACTGACCCTGGACAGCAAGAACTGGATTAAGATGGAGAACGGAACCACACACGTGTTCAAGCACCGCGGATCCCCTATGCTGTGGAACGCCACCATAAAGACAAACGATAAGAGCATCAGCCCGTACATAGACAAGGTGGTCATTGAGTACGACCTTTTCAGCAATCCCCAGCCCCACTTACCCACGTCTGAGATCTGGCAGGGAACCCGAACGCCGAAACTGGAGTGGAACTTCACAGACCCGGATAAGAACGACCACCAGTCCGAATACCAGATGGAGATATTCGACGATCAGGAATTGAGCAATCAGGTCTACAACTCTTCATGGGTGAATTCCACCTTCACCGAACATACCATTACTGAGCCGCTGGAGGACGGCATATATTACTGGAGGGGGAAGACCAAGGATGTCTACCATGCTGCCAGCAATTACTCTGTCATCAAGAGTTTCAAGATCGACGTGACCAAACCAGTAGGCAACATCACCATTGAGGACGACGTACTTTCAGTGAACGATAAACTTGTAAATATCGAAATCCATGCCTTCGACAACGCTTCAGGCGTTGCGGACATGCAGATCACGGGGGACAGAGGGAACGAAGGTCCCTGGGAAGAATACAAGACGGAGAAACGTATCGCCCTCACCCCTCTCGACGGACTGAAAAAGATCAGCGTGAGGTTCCGGGACAACGCAGGCATCGTTTCCGAGGATTATAACGATACCATCTATTTCGATCTCAAGGGACCATACGATATTGAAGTGAACTCTCCAACCCATCCGGATCCACAGATTTACTACAACAATACACTCCCGGTCTTCTCCTGGGAACCACCGTATGAAGTTACCAGTATAAAGGGATACACTTATACCGTGGACAGCACGCCTCTCAGCGAACCTACGAAGGTGCTTTACAAACAGAACAACGATATTACGGGAACATATCCCGGAGAGTTCGCAGGGCTGAGCGAGGGAACATGGTATTTCCACATCACTCCGTGCGACATATACGATCAATGGGGTAACACCACTCATTTCCGTTTCAACATCGACAGCATCGCTCCGGTTATCTCCGAGCTTGCGCCATCTGACAGCATATGGTACAGCGGCACCAATATTCAGGTGGAGGCCACCTTCGCCGATTCAGAAGGTTTCGGTCTGGATACAACTAGTATTGAATATTCATACCGTAAGAGCGGCGAAAGCTCCTTATCGAGCTGGACCGCCGACGGAATGAAATTCGAAATATTGGAGGAGGGCATCGATGACAACCCGGTGAAGGTCCGGGCAATTGTTAGGCTCCAGCTCGAAGAGGGTGATCGGAACGCTGTAATTTGGCGCATAAACGATATCTCCGGGAACGGCCCAATTGAAAGCGAGAGGCATGCCGTCAAGGTGGACCTCACCCCGGTTAGCTTCTCTGACCCGCTTCCAGAGGACGACGAGATATCCACCGACACCACGGTTTCCGCCGGCATTACCATAATCGATACCGATGGAAGCGGGGTTGATGGAAAGACCGTGGAGTATTCCATATCGAGGTGGGGTGGCGACGATAAATATTTCATTAACTGGACAAATACGAACAATAACATGGTAAAGGTGAATCTTGGGGTTTTATTGGACATAGAGTTCGAACCCGGGAGATACAATTACATCCGCTGGCGTGCAAAGGATGCGGTGGGAAACGGTTATGCGGTGTCCGAGCCCACCCGGATATGGGTCAATTCGGCCCCTCTTCCGGTAATAGACAGCCCATACGACGACGAGAAAATCGAAGAAGGTTCTTCAATTCGTCTGAACGCAACGGGGACGGAGGACAACGAGGGTGACGAGCTGAGTTATTACTGGGAGATAAAGGGGAAGACCAGTAAAAAGATCGTTTTCAGAGCCTGGGGGCCCGATGCCACTACCATTTTGGACTCTAAGGGCAAGTATTTGGTTTACCTCCATGTGGACGACGGGTACGGATTCAACGAGAGCGTAAAACTTACCATCGAGCTTATCCCAAAGCCCACGGGAAAGGCTGCCGATGAGCGATGGGGAGATACCACCGACAGCGACGGTGACAAGCTGCCCGACTGGTGGGAGAAACTTAAGGGGCTGGACCCGAACAATCCCAACGATGGTACTGATGAGCAAAGGGATCTTTATAACAGTGAACTTGCACAACAAAAGGGTGAGGCAGCTGTGGAAGATGACCTCCTGTCATCATACTGGTGGGTACTTGTAATTGTTGGAGTTCTCATTGTGGTAATGATAATTGGGATGATCGTTGTCAGTGTGAAAAAGAAAAGGAAGGAAGAGGAAAAGGAGAAGATGCAAAGCGCTCCACAGCAGCGTTACTCTCCCGAACCCTATCCCATTGGCTCTAGGGATTCCCATTATCCGCAGTATTCCGAGATGTACGGTTCATATCAATCACAGGCAGCATACTCCCCGTCCTATGGAACTGGTGGCGGGTGGGGTGGAGGATCCGGGGGGATGCCGGCAAATAATTATCCACAGGTCCAGCCGCCCCCTGCAGCAGGGACCGTTCCGGTATCCGATAGACCAGCGCTCCCAATGTACACGGAAAGTCCCCCGGAACTTCCTCCGTTAATGGACCTGACCCTTCCGCCACTGGACCTAACGGTGATTGGGCCGGAAAACACCGCACAATCTGAAGTAGCGTCAAGCAATCAACCTGAGTACTCTCTTCCTTTGTATTCCTCAGAACATGGCACTCAGAACCTCAATCTTATGGCCCTTCCACCTGCAAGTTCCGGGGAATCCACTAATGAAGAAAACCCTATAGCGGGTGATGGTCCAACTGGGGGAGAAACGCAGAATACACCCGCCCAATCGGGTGTAGAACAGCCATTCTCAATGCCACCTTTACCGGCGGTTACAGGCACACCTGGCTCCCTTGCGCAATCTCTTGAGGAAGAAGCTCCCGCCATTCCAGGCGAGCCCATTGCATCAGACCCGGTGGAAAGCGGTCCAAACCCTTTAGGTGATATATTTTCACCCCTGCCGGTACAGGAAACACCAGGCCCGGAAGCGGCTCCCACTACTCCCGAACCTAGCATGCCGGATTTCCCCAGCGTTGAATGTCATGCCTGTAGTTCCATGAACCAGGTTATGACTGCTGAGCGACCCACCACCATCACCTGTGCTTCCTGCGGGGCCCAAGGGTACCTTGCAAATTAAACGTGTCATCTTCTTCAGATAATTCTCGTTATAATCTGCGTCATATTAGGCAGAATCATCGCCTCCTCTTATCGATTCTGCCAACATTGCTATATGTACACTCCTTGAAGGAAAATCGAACTTCGACCAGTTAAGAATATATAGCGAAAATATGAAATATTTCGTATGTCTGTATTATGGTATTGGTGCACATGTCCTATGAGATGAACGATAAAACGGGTACGCTGCGCATGGTGCTGGTCTTTTCCCTAGTTTCTTTTCTCTCTTTTGCATCCATTCTCCATGTTCCCTATCGCAGGGACACGAGCAGGGTAGAGCATTATGTTAATGGTGCCAGAATTATTCCCCCCGTTTCGATAATGTCAAAGACCAGATACGGTAATGTATTCATAGATGATTTCAAAAACGTGGATTATATCGATTTCAGTAATTCCACTGCAGGGATGGACACGTTCAAGGGTAGGATACTTCTTTCGGGAGCCGGGGGGGCGGGAGGCTCTCCCACCGGCCACGTCAATCTTGCAAACTTCAATACCGCAATGGGAAGCATGTTCATCAATACTCAGGCCAATTTCAATAATCATCCAAATGGGGCTTTGCGGGCCAATTTCTATGCGGGGATAGGTATAAGCTCAATGACCAGTACAAGCGGTAACGTCCAGAATAGCGCGGGTCCGGGCCAGGGAAACCAAGGCGGGGCCATTCAGGGCGAGGGGCCCCATCAAGCGTCTGGAATGCTGACCAATATTGGACCGAATTCTCAATTTACCATGACCTTCGGCAACGCCCAGTCAGGAGTCGGGTTCATGGTGGTAGATAAGTTTCAAGGAGGAGGCATGAGACTTAAAGGCTACTCCGGCGTGCAGGGAAACGGAAATCTCATCGCAACGGCCACAGCGCCAAACAATAACTATCAAAGAAACAACATGGTATTCATGGGGGTTACCGACGGCGGGGTCAATTCCATTAGATCGGTGGTCTGGAACATACCGAACAACGGTGGGGATGTTGTTGGTATCGATGACATACGATTCGGAGCCACGGGAATTATGAACAACAGGTCATACGTACAATCAATAATGCTCCACGATACACTGACTGCTGTGGGAGCCGCAAGATTGACCTGGTTTGAGCACAAACCTCCCGGTACGGACATAATCTACAATATGACGGCTGACGGGGAGCATTGGGATACCGTGGACAACCATACCAATCATGTGTTCAAGAACATCGGATCCCAGTTGATGTGGAATGCCACTCTCGTCACCAACGACGAGGAGATCACGCCTTACATAGACAAGGTGGTGATCGAATACGACCTTGTTGATGACCCGGAACCTTTTAGCCCGGATTCACACACGTGGCAGGGCAGCAGCACCCCGGAACTGAAATGGAACTTTACCGATCCGGACACTGGTGACCACCAATCAGAGTATCTGGTTGAAATGTACGACGATGAGAACGGCATGGAGATGCTTTTCAACAGCTCGTGGAAAAACTCCACTACGCCCAAGCATGTAGTGGAGGAAGAATTGGAGGATGGAACATATTTCTGGCGGGTCCGGACAAAGGATATATATCATGCGTTCAGCAATTTTTCGGTATTGAAAAAGATCAAGATCGATGTGACAAAACCGGTAGGAAACATCACAATCGAAGGAAATGCACTTTCGGTGAACGAACAGCTGGTCCACATCAATATCAATGCCTCCGACAACGGCAGCGGCATTGCCGATATGCTAATAATCAATGATCGGGGGAAAGTGGGGCCATGGGAGGAGTTCAAGACCGAAAAGAGGATTTCACTCGTACCATCGGACGGTTTGAAAACTATCGGTGTCAAATTCCGAGACAATGCGGGTATCGTATCAGAAATATTCAACGATACCATATATCTGGACCTTCGGGGTCCCGGGGAGATCACCGTTGGCTCCACCACACATCCCGAGCCTGAGATGTACTACAACAGTACGCTTCCCGTTTTTTCATGGGATCCTCCCTACGAGGTGGCTGGCATCAAGGGTTACTCATACATGGTGGATAGCTTCCCACTTACGGAACCCACAAAGGTCCTCTACACTCAAAACAGGGAGCTTTTGGGGACCTTTCCCGGTGAATTCTCCGGCCTCACCGACGATACGTGGTATTTCCACATCTGTGCCTCGGATATCTACGACCAGTGGGGTAATACCAGCCATTTCCGGTTCAATATAGATACCTCGATACCATTGATCTCAGGGCTGGGCCCGGACAATACGGTCTGGTATAACTCCAGCAATACGGTGGCAGAGGCCATATTTGAGGATATTGACAGCTACGGCCTGGATGTGGAGAGCATCGTGTATTCGTACAGAATAGCAGGCGGCAACTCGTTCTCATCATGGACCAACGAGGGAATGGAATACGTAATTCTGGAGACAGGGATTGGTGACAATCCCGCTAAAGTTCGGGCTTATGTAAACATCCCCTTGTCGGAAGGGAGTGACAACACCATTAGGTGGAGAATTACTGATCTCGCCGGTAACGGTCCGGCCCAAAGCGAGAAATGGTCCATAAAGGTTGACAAGAGCCCGGTGACATTTTCCTTGCCGGTCCCGGAGACCGAGAAAATATTTCTTGAAAACTCGCTGATCTGCGGCATTACCGTTTCGGATATCGAAGGTAGCGGGGTAGAGGGGAAGACCGTTGAGTATTCCATATCTTCCTGGGGGGACGACGATGATTACTTTGTAAACTGGACCGGCATAGGTAACTTCATGGTGAATGAATTCATCGACGTTTCCCTGGAGATAGAGTTCGAGGCCGGTAAGAATAATTATATAAGGTGGCGCGCCATGGATGCTGTGGGAAACGGTTATTCATTCTCCGAAACTTACCGAATATGGGTAAACTCTCCGCCGATCCCGATCATCTCCACACCCTTGGATGGAGAGAGCTTTAAGGAGGGTTCAATAATACGGCTGAATGCTACAGGGAGTGAGGATAATGAAGGAGATGAATTATCTTATTATTGGCTAATAAAGGGTAAATCCAGCAAGAAAACTGTTTTCAAGGGACATGGTATCAGCACTCAGGCCGTTTTAGGCCAACTGGGTAAGTTTTTGCTATACCTCTACGTGAATGACGGTCACGGTTTCAACGAGAGTATTAAACTGGATATAGAGGTTGTGCCAAAGCCCGCCGATGAAGAGGACGATGATGATTATATTTGGGGAGATACCACGGATAGCGACGGGGATTCGCTTCCCGACTGGTGGGAGGTGAAGAACGGCCTTGATCCCAATGATCCAAATGATGCAACCCAGGAAAAAATGGACGCTTATGATAAAGAAGTTAATGAAAGGAACTCCAATAACGCATCTCAAGAGAGTTTGCTAGCAAGATACTGGTGGCTGATTATAATCATCGGGTTTCTCATTTTGTTAACGATAATTGCCATTATAGTGGTGACCGCGAGGAAGAAAAGAAAGGAGAAAAAGACGGCTGCTGCCCAGGTTCCACCCCCGAGACCATATCACCCCTACTCACAGGGTCAGAACATGGGTGTTGCGCCTTCAGGATACGGAGGTCAGTATGGACATCGTCCACCTCCTTACGGAGCAGGATCATATCCTCTGGCACTCCCACCGGGTCCCGGGGCTCCATTACCCAGGCCTGCAATACAAGCCGGGATGCCCGGTAGCTGGGGTCAGCAACCCACCGCCTATCCTCCTCTTCCCTTGCCGGTTGGTCCTCAATCAGTACCAGCCTCAGCACCCAGTTATCTACTTCCCTCGTTTACAACCGACCAGGGATTGCAGAACATGAACCTTTTGGCATTACCTCCTGCAGCCGATTATGATAATAATCCCCATGGGATGATGGGGAATGATCTATTATTAAGCCAGCAAGGGTCTGCTACCGGCCCCGTACCAGAAATTGCTTCACCGTATTCGATGCCCCCGTCAGCGGGGGACACAATAAACATACCCTTTCCGGCGGCCCCCGCACCGGTAGTCGAAGAAATTTACCAGACACCCTCATTGGCACCTGACACACTGAACATACCTTTCGGGGTAAACCCAGTGCCGGGAATAGCACCACCGGCACCGATACCCTCTTCTTCACCGGACATAATACCCCCTGACGTTTCCACCGGGATCGCCCCTGTGGGTACCGAACTAAGTTCGTATGATGATAATTTCGGCCTGAATGTAACACCGGCACTATTACCGCCGGAAGCACCCCCGCTTCCCGGGGACGAGCCCCCCACAAGCGACCCGATATCGACATTCTCGAACGCACAATGCCACGTCTGCACGGCTATGAATCTGATCACAACCAGCGAGAGACCCACAATTGTCACCTGCGCCTCCTGCGGGGCCCAGGGATTAGTGACAGAATAGATATTACCGGCCATTTTCCCTTCCGCAGCTTTGTGTTGTCGGTGGAAACATACTGCGAAAACATAAAATATATTGTAAACAGTGTAATCGTAGATGCCTCGCACCATTTATTTCAAGGATATTCCATTCATCCGAATAATTGTTACGGTGTTGTTATTATTTCTTCTTTCCTCCGGTTTACAACGATCTTATGTGGATCGCTCAAACACTCATAAGCATTGGCAAGCCGAGATCACCAGCGATTATGAGCCCACAGATCCGGATACGGGAAGCCGATACCAGAGAGTGATCATCGAAGATTTTAACAATTTCACTGGTATTGACCAATCTAACACCTCCTGTGGCGTGGATACCCGTGAGGGCCGTGCAAGTATTTCAAGCGGTTTTCTGTTCCCAGGAGATGGAATGATACTCAAATTGGAACCGACAGGGGCATACCGTGGTGATAATACCTGTACCCAGGTATGCGATACCACGTCCAGCGGGGACGGGAGCGGGAAGTTCGTCTGGCAATGGTACAGCGGTGGCGGGGGTTGGAGGCAGAATACCATTAGCGGCGTGAAGTTCATGCGTGGAAACGCGGAACTTTGCAGTGCGATACCTCAGAATCCACGTGGCCCGGGAAACTGTATTCCATTCGGTTCGGGAGGCGGATACGGGCCGCACCAGGGTTTCGTTTACAAGAATATGGATTCCTTTTCGCTGCAGAACGGCGATCAGGTATGGTTCGACGTTACCAGGGCCAACGACGCCGACTGCATCTACAACATGTATCTAGGGCACACTACACAGAACGGCGGACGGGACATAGACGGAAACGGCTATACCCAGATATGTTATGCAGCGAACGGGGGGCGGGGCAGCGCCCAGAGAGGCGATTGGATGCTGAGGTTCGAAGTGAGCGGTGTCGCCGGGAGCGAGAACGCCGAACTCGGATATTTACAGTCGATCCCGCTCTACACAGAGCGGTTCACCATTGGCGCAGCACGGATGACCTGGTTCGAGCACAAGCCCCAGGGAACTAACATCGTGTACAATATGACCGTTGACGGAAAGAACTGGGTAACCATGCAGAATCATACAAATTACGTATTCAAGGATCGCGGTTCCCGTCTGATGTGGAACGCCACTCTCACAACCGGTAATAACGAGATCACGCCCTATATCGACAGGGTTATCATAGAATACGACCTCGTTAGCGATCCCGAACCCTTCGCCCCGTCCTCAGTACAGTGGCAGGGGAACAGCACGCCGACATTGAAATGGAATTTTACCGATCCCGACAAGGGGGATCACCAATCCGATTTCATTGTGGAAATATTCGAGGATCCAGAGATGAACAATCTCGTTTATAATTCGTCCTGGGTCAATTCCACAGACTCGGAGCATACCGTAGGTGAGGAACTGGAGGACGGGGAGTATTTCTGGCGTGTTAAGACGAAGGACGTGTATCACGCCTGGAGCAATTTTTCCTCTTTGAAGAAGATAATGATAGATATAACACAACCCCTGGGAAATATCACCATAGAAGAAGGGGCGCTCACCGTCAACGAGCAGCTAGTTAACCTCAAGATCAATGCTTCCGACAACGGCAGTGGTATAGCTGACATGCAGGTAATTGGCGATGATGGGGAAATGTACCCTTGGGAGGAATACAAGACTGAAAAGAGGATCGCGCTGAGCCTTACAGACTGTCTTAAAAAGATCGAGGTTCGGTTCATGGACCATGCGGGTATAATATCCGAGAGATTCAACGATACCATATATCTCGACCTCAGGGGACCTGGGGATGTTAACGTCACTTCACCCACTCATCCGGATCCAGAAATGTACTACAACAGTACCCTGCCCGTATTCTCATGGGATCCCCCGGTCGAGAGCGCCGGTATAAAGGGTTATTCCTACATGGTTGACGGCTCTCCCTTGACCCAGCCACCCAAGGTACTTTATACTTCCAACAGCCAGCTTACAGGGACCTTTGGCGGTGAATTCTCGGGCCTGGGCCAGGGGACCTGGTATTTTCACATAAGCACCTCGGATATATATGACCAGTGGGGTAACACCTCTCATTTCCGTTTCAATATCGACAGCGCAGCACCCATCATATATGAGCTGAGCCCCGAAAAGGGGAAGTGGGTTAACGAGACGACTATCCGTACAAGTGTGGTCTACGAGGACGTGGACGGGTTCGGCCTGGATACTGACAATATCCAATACGCATACAGGAAAAGCGGTGAGACTGGTTTCTCTCAGTGGACATCCGAAAGAATGGAATTCGAAGTATTAAAGGAAGGTACGGGAGAAAATCCTGAGAAGGTTCAAGCGTGGGTAGATCTCGAATTGAGCGAGGGTAGTGAGAACGCTGTCAAGTGGCGAATCACAGATCTTGCCGGTAACGGGCCGGTCTCTAGCGAGATGCTCGTACTGAAAGTGGACCTCACCCCGGTTGTGTTCTTCGCGCCTGTTCCCGAAGAGGATATGATATCTAACGAGAATTATGTTTCGTGCGGGATCTCCATCAGCGATATCGGGGGAAGCGGCGTGGATGGGAAGACCGTGGAGTATTCTATATCCAAATACGGGGGGGACGATATTTATTTTCAAAACTGGACAGCTTTGAACAGCAATATGGTAAAGGAAAACATGGACGTGTTCCTGGATATCGAATTTGAACCCGGCAGGAACAATTATATCAAGTGGCGGGCAAGGGATGCGGTGGGAAATCCATTTTCTATCTCCGATGCTTACCGTATTTGGGTCAATTCTCCGCCGATACCAGTGATCGAGCGCCCTTACGAGGATGAGACATTCGAGGTGAATGCCGTCATAAGCTTGAACGCTTCGGGAAGCACGGATAACGAGGACGACCAGTTATATTACAGCTGGGTGATAAAGGGAAAATCCAGTAAAAAAGTGTTTTTCAAAGGTTCTGGAATGGAGGTAGAGACCGCTCTTGCAAACGAGGGGAAATACATAGTATATCTCTATGTTAATGACGGTCATGGATTCAACGAGAGTTCGAAGGTGAATATCGAGGTGATACCGAAAACACCCCGGATTGATGACCCAGCCGACATTAGGGAGGTCCTTGACAGCGACGGTGATTCATTGCCGGACTGGTGGGAGATTGAGAATGGTATGGACCCGAATAACCCCAATGACGCCGGACCCGATCAAATTCAGGAATACGAAAAAGAACATGAAGAAAGCAAGAAGGGGTCTACAACGGGAAAGGACCTACTTTCAAGGTACTGGTGGCTCCTCATCATTATTGGATCCATCGTATTGATCATGATCATCGGTCTCATAGTTCTTGCGAGGAGGAGACGAAAAAAGAAGAAAAGGAAAGTGCCGGTACCGCAGTTTCCCGCCGAGAGACCTTATGCTGCGGGAAGCCGGGATTTCAATCGACCCCAGTATGCAGCGGGACCCCATTCTTACCAATCAAAGGGGCAATACCCAATGGTGGCGAGAAGCGGATGGAGCCAGGGAGGAATGCATCCTACGGTTCCCGGTACCATGAGACCGGGTGTGAATGGATATCTTCCGGATCCACAGCAGCAGAGGCCTGCACTGCCCATGCAGACACAGACCTCTTTTGCGCAATCATCCGTATCATCCGGGCCCCAATCATGGAGTCCGCAGGGGCAGGCTCAGCCCCAGTACCTGTCAGTGCCCGGTCCACAACAGGCACTGCCCGGTTACACCCTTCCTCCCATAAGCACGGATCAGGGCATGCAGGACCTCAATCGAATGGCGCTTCCCCCTGCACCCGAGGTGGATTCCGGCCAATTGTTCACCGGCCAAGCGGAAACCCCACAGCCTGCAGCCCAGGCATTCGCACCAGCATCCAGTAACTCTCTTTTCGCCCCCGAACCTTTCCCCGTTGAAACTGCTAGTCCTCCATTGCCTGAACCCCAAATGAGCGTTCCGGACCTATTCGCCATTCCCGAACCACCGACATCGGCAGTCACAGGTACGCCGTCCATTGACGATCTTTTCGATACCGCGACCTTACCCCCCTTACCACCTACTGAGCCGCCATCCCCACCACCGGCAGCCGACGAAGCTACACCCCAGGCCCAATCCGTGCAATGCCATTCATGCGAGGCCATGAACCAGATCACCACCACGGAGAGGCCCACAGTGATCACGTGCCCGGTCTGCAACGCCCAAGGTTATATCGGCGAGTGATCTTAGTAAATAACGCGACCCTGCATTCAATAGATCTGTTTGCATATTTCGCTGTGAATAAATCCTGATTTTTTCAGGATAATAATAATTATAATGAAAGTCGATATATGGCCCATCTTTTCAAATCCAAATGGACATTCGGTCTATCTTTATTGACTGACATTAACATCAGAAAGGTGATAAGGCAATGGAAATATTTCGGGATATATTCAGCGGTATCGGCCCTTCGGGACCGCGATTCCGCGAACATTGTCAAGCTACAAACCTCGACTTTTTGTCGAGCTTTGCACCATTGACAATATCCAATCGACGGAACGTGCTTCTTGCTGTGGGTATAATTATCCTTATGACCTGTTCGACTCCCCTGTACTCTATTATCGGAGTTGGATCGGATAAGAGCTCCGAAGTGATCTCTATCTCTTTTGACCGTCCGGAAGATTCATTGACGGAATCTCGCTATGGAAATGTCATAATTGAGGATTTTAACAACATGACTTACGTGAACAGGGAAAATAGCTCTTGCCTGGTGGATACATTCAACGGCAGAGCCGTGCTCTCGGGAAATTCACATAATACCATGAAATTCAACTACGATGCTTCCGTCAATGGAGGATGCGGGGACCGGTCCTCGTGGTTCACTTTTAATTTCGGCCTGATGACATGGGACGAGGCGGAGGAAATGGCCAACATGTACGGAGCCCAATTCATGGGTGCGCCGAATTTCGACAGTTACGGGTACAATGCGCCTTATGAGCAGTTGGAGAGATGGGTGGGGGATAGGGATTCTAACACGGCATATACCAGTACAAACGGTTGGAGCAGCGTTAACACCAGGAACAAGAACGAGCGCCATTACTGCGTGCTGGCATATGCCAACGGAGATACGCCGGGATTGGGCCAGTTCAGCGACAGCAGGGTTGTGAACGGCAAGCTCTATTATTACAAAGATTACGGTACAATATCCGAAAAAGTAGCCTATACCTACTGTCGGGAGAACGGTGCCCGCCCTCTCAACCCCTACCTTTTCGGCATCAATACTAGAGCACACATGGTAGAAAATCACCCATGTCACGGGAGCGTCCAATACAATGGTGCCGGGACCTCGGCGGACGGCAGTTCAAATCATAACTACAGGGGATTCATAGGATATCACGTTACGGTGAGTTCCTCGACGCTTGGCCATATTCAGTCAAATCCACTCTATCTGAAACGGCCTACCATTGGCGCTGCACGGATAACTTGGTTTGAGCACAGCCCGCAGGGTACGAACATCGTTTACAATATGACTGTGGACGGGGTGAACTGGGTAACCATGCAGAACGGGACTAACCACGTTTTCCAGCACCGCGGGTCGCGTCTGATGTGGAATGCCACCTTTACCACCAATGATGAAGATGTCCAGCCCTACATAGAGAAGGTCATAATCGAATACGATCTCGTGAGCGATCCGGAACCCAGCGCTCCGTCCTCAGGTGTCTGGCAGGGAACACGAACCCCTGCCCTGGAATGGAATTTCACCGACCCGGATAAAAATGACAAGCAATCAGAATATCTGGTAGAGATATTCGACGATATCGAGCTGAACAATCAGATTTACAATACCTCCTGGGTGAATTCATCCATCCCTCCGTTATCTGAGCATACGGTTACCGACGAACTGGAAGATGGCATCTACTTTTGGCGCGTACGCACTAGAGATGCATACCATGCTTCCTCCAATTATTCTGTAGCAAAGAAGTTGAAAATAGACGTGACAAAGCCCGTGGGAAATATTACCATAGAGGATGGGGTGCTTTCGGTAAACGAACAGCTTGTGGATATCAGGATAAATGCCTCGGATAACGGAAGCGGAATGGCCGACATGCAGATCATAGGTGACCGGGGAAACGTGGGACCTTGGGAGGAGTTCAAGACTGAAAAGAGGATTGCTATCACACCCACGGACGGTCTTAAGATGATTCAAGTGAGATTCCGGGACCATGCTGGGATCGTTTCGAAAGATTTCAACGATACCATTTATTTCGATCTTAAAGGGCCCTTCGAAGTTGAGATTATATCTCCTACTCATCCGGACCCCCTGGTTCACTACAACAGCACGCTCCCGGTCTTCTCCTGGGAACCGCCCTACGAGGTAACGGGCATCAAAGGATATTCATATACTGTGGACAGCACTCCCCTTACCGAACCCACTAAGGTACTTTATTCCCCCAACGGGGAGCTTACGGGAACATATGCCGGAGAATTCGCGGGGCTTGGCGAGGGGAGCTGGTATTTCCACATCACACCATGTGACGTGTACGATCAATGGGGCAACACCACCCATTTTAAATTTAGCATCGACAGCGTGCTTCCGGTGGCTTCCGATCTTATTCCGTCAGGAAGTGATTGGTTCGGGGCCACAAGTGTAAGGACGGAAGTTACATTTTCCGACAGTGAGGGTTACGGGCTTGATACTGAGAGTATTGCTTACTCTTATCGAAAGAGCGGTGAGAGTTCATTATCGGGATGGACCAGCGATGGAATGGAATTCGAAATATTGGAGGAAGGGGGTGAAGGATATCCCGCAAAGGTAAGGGCATGGACCGAACTCGTTTTCAGCGAAGGAGACCGGAATGCCGTTATGTGGCGCGTTTCCGATATGTCCGGCAACGGACCTGTAAACAGTGAAAAGCGGGCCGTCAAGGTGGACCTCTCACCGGTGACCTTCTCCGATCCGATCCCCGAAGATGAGATATCAACCGAAACAACAGTGTCCGTTGGCATAAGCATCGACGATACCGGGGGCAGCGGTGTGGACGGAAAGACCGTGGAGTATTCCATATCCAAATATGGGGGGGACGATGATAAATATTTTGCCAACTGGACCCTTATCAACAATAACATGGTGAAAGAGAGTCTGAGCATATTACTGGACATTGAGTTCGAACCGGGTCGAGAAAACTATATAAAATGGCGGGCGAAAGATGCTGTGGGAAATGGTTATGCCATGTCCGAAGCAAGCCAGGTATGGATCAACTCTCCACCTGAGCTGGTGATCGACGCGCCCAATGATGATGAGACCTTCGTGGAGGGTTCTTCAATTCGCTTGAGTGCCGAAGGGACCACCGACAACGAGGAGGAAGAACTTGGTTTCTACTGGCTGATAAAGGGAAAGACAAGCAAGAAGACCGTATTCAAAGGTCACGATATGGAGACCCTGGCCATATTGGATCAAGCAGGTAAGTACATGGTCTATCTTTATGTTGATGACGGTTACGGTTTTAATGAAAGCGTAAAGCTGGAGATCGAGATCACACCCAAACCCACAGGAAAAGAGGCGGAAGAGCAATGGGATGATACCACGGATAGCGACGTGGATGGTATTCCGGATTGGTGGGAGAAAAAGAATGGCCTGGACCCCAATGATCCAGCCGACGCCACTGAAGAGATGAAGAAATCGTACGATGCGGAGGTCAAAGAACAGAAAGCTCAAGGTACGAGTGAAAAGGGTCTCCTCTCAAGGTACTGGTGGGTTTTCATTGTAATAGGTGTCATCATACTAGCACTGGTCATTTTGATAATAGTAGTGAACCGCAGAAAGAAGGATGAAAATGCAGCGGAAACTACACCCTCTTCGCAATTTCCGCCGGAGTATCCTTATCCCGTTGGTGATCGGGATTTCCATCATCCCATGTATACACCAGGGTTTCTGCCTCAACAATCACCGGGTCAGTATCAAACTGGGGGTAACGTATATGGACAGGGGACAATGGCCCCACCTTATGGCTCGCAGACTGCAGTGCCGGGTGGTTTTTCCCAAGGCCAGGGATCTGCGCAGGGTATGCCTATGCTGCCAATGCAATCGCAGACGTTCACGGATCAAACCGGTCCGAATGCTTGGCCTGCCGACCCTTCAATGGCGGGGATAGCCGGGCTTCCATACCAGCAAGCAACCGGTCTCCAAGCCCCGTCAGCTCAACCTGATTACTCACTTCCTATAATGACCACCGACGATGGGGTCCAGAACCTCAATCTTATGGCACTTCCTCCTGCACCGTCGTCACCAGATATCTTTTCCCAGGTTCTACCAGCGGTTCCTCTAATGGATACGGGCTTACCGGACTCACCCGCTGCTGCCATACCGGGTATAGTGGGACCTCCGGCATTTGAAGAAGGTACAATGAATTTTCAGGGAGATCCCATGGGATCCGCGCCCGTTGCACCGCCGCTTCCACCACAGGTACCGCCAATGACGCCTCCGCCTTCCGGTGAACCAACGCCCCCCGCCCAGTCGATACAGTGTCATATTTGTAGTGCAATGAATCCTGTAAACACTCCCGAGAGACCTACCATAGTTACCTGCAGCTCTTGCGGGGCCCAAGGGTATCTTGCAGAATGAACAAGCCACGGTTGCATCATTATAATGAAAAAAATCTTGTCCGCCTAAGCCGAGGTCGGCGAGATGTATGCGATCACCCAGCCGTCATCATCTCTCCCCACCACAAAGAGAATGATATTTTTGCGTACTTTGCCGCCAATATAATCGGTCATAAACCTAGCCTCTATTTCGCTTCTGTTTCTATATTTTAGAAGACTATTATAAAAAAAGAAAAAAGGGCACGAATGAATTTAGCTCATGCCCTAACGAGTATAGTTCCGTATATATAATCGATCGCTCTCACCGGACGGACAGCAATATCCACCCTGACGATTCCTTTGGAGATGTCGTCGTCGGTGGCGTAGACGTCCACCTTGTAAGCCGGGTCCGAACCATCTGCGTTGGGCACTATCCCTCCATCCTTTTCCATCTGAATGAAGAACTCGGTGATCTTCTCTTTCAATGCGGCCCTTCCGGTCATGTTGTTGAGGGTCCCGATGAAGAGGTCCCCGATCATTTTCGTACCTCTCACGGAGCGGTCCGCCACTCTCTGCACAGATATCTGTTCGGAAGAAGTAGCGATCCCTTTCTCGACAATTATTCCACGGCCCTTCTTCACCTCCAGTGGCAAAATACGGGATGTTAATAGCTTTTTCAACGATGACGGCGAATATTTTCGTTCCAACCCTGTAATGCCGCTGAGCGTCTTGAAGGTAGGTGACTCGAAGTAGTTCAGGTTTCCCACGAGACCAACGACAGCACCCAGAGCGCCGTGAGGGGCGATGTATACGAAACGATCGCTGGAGAGAGTGTTCGTCTGTTTGCAGATGTGGTCCACTTCCTCCTTCTCCGAGGAGAAAATTTTTGAGGGGGGCGCCTCTCCGAATCCTATCCGGTTGAAACAGTTCACGCTCATCATGGAGCAGTGGGCCTCTATGGCAGCATGCACCTTTTTCGCCAAGCCCTTATCATCCCATTTGTGAATGGATGCAGCTACGATATCCACATCGTCTTCGCTTTCCAACTTCGACAGAGCATTTTCGTAATCCGCAGCACCGGGATCCTTACCACCAGACAGCGTCGTTTCGAGGTCGGCAGGTATCTGGACCGCCGTTGATTTTGCGTCCTTTCCCTTGCCCCCTCCTTTCTGGATAACGGGTTCTACGTTAATGAGATCCGATCGGGCATTGATGATATCCCCATAGAACCGGTCATCCCCCTGATTCACCGCGAGGTTGTCAAAGAACTCCGAAGCGTCAGCATATTTGACAGCAATGGAAAACATTGTCATCTTACCCTCATCATCCATCTTACCCTTCACCTTCGCAACGATCTTGTTGCCCCAGATCCCCCTTGCCCTGGCAGTTAAAACCGCCATTTTATTGCCCTTTTCGTCATTCAGATCGAGTTTGGCAGCCTGCGCTGTTGAACTGTGGACCGGGGAAACCACAACGTCGGATATTCCATTTTGGAATGCCTGTTTAGCTTCCGGTATAGTAAAGTCGATGGCCTTGCCGAAAAAATCCTTCAAAGCCTTGTATGAGCTTGCCCTCTCCAGGGGCTTTGGTGTACCGTCAGCATTGTCTTGGGTGATACCTATCAATCCGAAAATGCCTGCTGGATTCAACTGACCTACGACAATCTCCTTCACAACCTGGATTTCCACACCTGGTAATATTAGTGTCATTTTCTTCCTCCTTTATTTTTAAAGTGAATATATACTTAGTAACTGAAAATTGCATTCGGGAAACTGTTAATAAACTTTTCGGAGCTTTATGTATAATGATAGCATTTTTTTTGCTCTTTTTTTTACTATCATATAAAAAGGTTTCCCGGATTTGGGCAATATATAAATAGGGTTAGACTAACGAGTTGACCAATTAGCTTTTGCTCGTTAATCGAAGATTTTTTAGAGAACCGAAAAGTATTTAAAAATCTAAATACATATCATTAATGCAGGGGCATGCAAATGAGTGATGAAAAATATGAAGAAATACTTGAGCGTCATGGATTCTCAGAATCTAAAAAAGCGGCCTTAAGACGCTTAAAGGGCATAACCACAGGATTTCCAGACTGAATTAGATTTTTAAAATATTTTTTAGTCATCTCAAGATGTTTTTTCTGAAACCTCTTTTTTGCTTCCATTTGTAAACTACCAGCCCC
>JASLWR010000003.1 GCA_030740765.1 Thermoplasmatota archaeon | reverse complement strand
ACCGGTTTAAATCTTCGGCGCCACAATTCATCCAGAGCCTAAAGGCACTGGCGTTCTTGTGGCTATTTTTAAGTAAAGACGGTTTCTTCGTCGCCTATGTCGGGCTCCATATCCCACTCCTTCAACCTCGGAGCCTGATTCACCACAATCTCTATCACTGGTCCCCGGAAGCTCCCCGTAAGTGGCAGGCGAACGGTGGTAATACCGTCACTGCATTCGAAATAATACTCGTGGACTCCTTCCTGAAGTGAAGCCGAATAAACAAAATTCTTTCCACCATCCCAAGTCCCGTTTCCTGGGATCATCTGATACTCCACCCCATCGACGAATGCATTGCAGAACTTTGCGGGATCGCCCTCCGTATCCAGGTAATCCACCATGAATGAAAATTCGGTTGAAAGGTCTCCTTCTTCCGGTAAAACCTTCCCTGTTGACAATTCCGGAGGATAATTATCCGGGTCCACAAGAGGTCCGGAAAGAGTACCGGATTCCGGAAAATGGGACGTGTCATTACTGTCGGATGCAGAAAAATAGAAAATGTGACTTCCCGAGCTTATATTGCTTGAAAAATCTAGCTCGACGTCCTGCTTCCAGTCCTTTGCAGACGGCAGTTCTATCGAGAAATCCACCCCATCGATGAATACTCTCGCCCCCGCGGGGGCATCTCCTTCAATATCGGAATAAATCACAGAGTAAGAAAAAACCGTTTCGGTGGTACCGCTCGACGGCGACACCTTCCCATTTTTGAGAAGGGGCGGATCGTTCACCGATAGGACGGTGACGTTCAATGTAGCCGTGGCGTTCATCTCGCTTATACCATCGCTGGCCGAGAATGTCACAGTATCGGTCCCGTACCAGTTCAACGGCGAGGTCAGTGTGACCTTTCCTGAATCGATGGTAACGGAAATATGGGACGGATCATTGTGTGAAAAGACAAGTGGATCGTCGTCAGGGTCTGAAAAATAAAGATTAAGATCAATGGTCTTGTCGGGTATGTCCTCCTGCATCGTCAAGCCTTCCGTGGGGGCAGTGACCACGGGAGGCTCGTTACGCGTCCAGTCGGTCATTTCTCTTTCACCCGTCATCACGGGGGCTTCGACACCAGCAGATCTACATTCTTCGTCCTTTACTATGTATGAAACCTGCGGGGAAAACCAGTATTGTGTATAGTTCCGCGGATTATTGTTATGGCTCCTTCTCACCGAGTAGGTGAAAAACGTACCGGCGCTTACGGGTATATTCTCCTCGTTCTGAACCCGGCATGTTAAATACAAGTCCCCCTCTTCGATGTCCATGGTGGGATTGTCGTCGATGGTTATTGTCGTATGCCGCGTATAGTGGGTACTCGAGTTCCATGACTTGCTCTTCTCAAGCGGGAACTTGAAATCCTTACGGGGTGGCTGAAACGTTTCTACGATATCCTCCTTCCTGGTAGTCGAGGGATTGTCGATCTGAGTCGTAGTCTCTTTTTCGGTCTTGATTAGTGCAAGATCGGCTGTCCTCAGAAAATAATAACCCGAAATGTCGGTGGACCCGGAGTAATCCCCCGAATCAAATGTTTCATGACCACTCAGGGATATACGATATGCTTCATATTCGAAACCACCCAAATTGATATCCTGAATTGCCTCTACGGCCTGTGTTTCGGTTCCCTGAAACGTGGTCCCCAAATCATTTTCATATTCATAATCATATGTCCAGCTCATGGAAGTGTCCCATACGGGTACTGATGTGGCACGGGTATCGAAGGTCCGGGTTACCGGGGAGAGAATATCAATCCGTGTATTATTATCGTGATAGGGTATTGGTATGACAGTCATCAAGAGTGCGACTATCAAAAGTACGGACGCCCCCGTCATCGGTCCCGGAGTATCTTTTTTACTCCATTCACACATAATCATTCTCACCCTAAACAATGCTTAATAAAATAATAATATGATATATAAACTTGTTCGAACAATAGATTATTCTTCGGTTATGGCCCTATTCCTGTACTACTTCAGTGCCGGTTCGATCGAATCTCATTTTTATGATACCATAAATATAATTGCATAATTACATACCCTTCACCCACGGATAAATTAAAATAGAACGTAGTTATTTTTATATAAGACCATTATTTCACATAGTCAGATTGAAAAGAGGTATCCATTTGACAGTACTAAATAAATTTCATGTGAGGTTTCTATCACTCCTGGTTATTTTCTCCCTTGTATCTTTAGCGATCTCATTCGGCCTTCCCTTTCATTATAGAGAATCCGGGCCAACCCTTATTTCACCTGTAGAGAAACAAGTAGAAACAAGCTGGACAAGGACCGACGAACATGACGTTAATGTATACCTGAAGGACGACCTCACCATGGATACTCTCGCACCAATGAACAACACTCCTTCCATAACACGTCTCGCTGACGGCGAATCGGTTGAGTTCGTTACTTCTCGTCCACTTTACGGCGATCTCCCGGTAAAGGGAATGACCGACGGTGACCGAAACGGGTTCAAGCTGTTTCTTATCCCCATTTATCCGGGCAGCACTGAAACTTCCGTGACTATAAAGATCTATGACGGCGATACCGAGGTGGCATCTTCGACCTTCGCAGAACGGGACTTCTGGACATATCCGAAAGTGATATTCTACAACCCACCCTTTGCTTCAGAAAACATATACACTTTCGGTGAGGGAAACCACATCCGTATAAGAGTAAACGCTTCGGTAGAGGAAGGTCCTCTCAGCGGAACGGTTACCATCAGCTACGATAGCCTGAATTCCAATAGTAATAGCCGCCTTTCCCTTTTTTCAAACCAGATCGCCAGTGTAGAACACGATATCTATCGGGACGACGTAATAACAGAATCCTTCGAGCCGAATCTCCCCGACGGCAAACGATATCTGGACGTAAATGGTGAGATCGAGGACATAATAGGGGATTACGATATCTCGTCGGTGAGTATCCTCGTGTACGACCCGGAGATGAGCAAGGTGGGGGACGCCACCGCAGACCTGGACCTCGGACCAGAGGATGCCTCGTTGTCCTTTAATGCAAGATGGGAATACGATGCCGGACATCCTGCAGGAAGTTACACGATCAAGGTCATCATTACCGATAACAGCTTGAACGCGATGAACTCAACTTTAAACTTTGACATGACCCAATACGGGGTCCAGCTTAGGTCCGGTGAATATGAAAAATCGGGAATGGCCGGCAGTTATGTTGCTTTCACTATCACATTGAGGAACACTGGTGCTGAAGACGATACATACGAAATCGATTGCACGGCCTACCCTTCATTCTGGTCCTGCACCATTGACGAGAGCGTAAGTGTTACAGCGGGGTCCGAAGTTGAGGCCGAGTTAAAGGTAAAGATTCCCAGCAATTCCAACGAGGGAGATGTGGCCACAGTCGAGCTATCCGCGGTTTCCGAGAGCGAACCAACTATAAAAGATACCCTTCCGGAGCCAATATCTGTAACTGCAATCACCCAGAACATGTTCACAGTGGAACTGAATGACGAAGAGGAGCAAGTTGCGGATAACGGAGGCAGTGTCTTCTACGGGTTCACCGTTTCAAATATCGGCGATAAAGAGGATTCGATCATCATGGATGTCCCTCAAGCCGGTCTTGACTGGCAGGTAGAGGTGTCCGGAGATGTCGTCCTGATATCCCCTGAAGGAACGTATCCAGAAAGTTATCTGGTGGAAATGGAGAAAAACGATGAGAAAGAGATCACTCTCGAAGTAACCGCACCTGAAAAACCAACCGATAATATCCGGAACCAACTTGACATCGTGTTTGCGTCCCAGAACGAATCGATGATGACTTTGACCTTTACTATAATTACCACAACACCCAGCACCATCCAGGAACGATTGGTGTTCAAGGAGGGAATTACCGAGGCTACCAGCCAGTACGACGGGGACACAAAAAACTTCGAAACCGTATCCTTCAACATCGTTATTGAGAACCCTGGAACTGGTGAATGGCGAGTTGATCTCGAGGTGGAGGTGGAGCTGGATGCATCGGACTGGTTTGTGGAATGGCCCGTTTCGGTCACTTTAGCTCCCGGTGCAGAAAAAAAGATATCCATCGATATAACGCCCTCATCCGACGCACCGGCAAACGATAATGGAGTGGAGTTCGTGGTAAAAGGAGAGATACGGGGGGGCGAGGGACCTTCTGCACGGGCTTCTCGCACGTTGAATGTGAAGGTAGGTCAGTATTATTCTATTGTATTCGGCCTTGAAAGTGACTCCGAAAAGACAGTCCACAAGGAGGGAAGTTCCGTGTCTTTCCTTCTGGAAGTGAAGAATACAGGGAACGGCAGGGACACCATTTCGCTGGTTTCCAAGGACGATAGCACCTGGAGGATAAGCATATCCGACGATAAGATCACATTGATGCCCGGGGCAAAAAGGGAGATTACGATCACGGTAACGGCTTCCGGCGAGATCAAGGACGGGGCGGATAAAGAGATCACCATAAAAGCGTTCACCGAAGGTGATGTGTCAGTGGTCAGGGAAGTGGTGTTGAAGGTGAATGTGGAGATCGGTCTCAGGGAGCATTTTTCCGATATGATAAGGGACAGGGTATTCTGGATTATCATCGTTATGTTCTCGGTGGTGGTATACCTGTTTGTACGGACACAGAGAAAGGTGAGAAATAGATAAATTTCTTTTTTTACTAAACCATTGCTAATCTGAATACCTAACAAATAACGGGAGCTAATTCACGGAAGAGAAGTGTATGAACGCTGGCAGTATAATTCAAAATCTCTTGTGGGGTAATAATGAATTCGTCGAGTCCCACAACCGGGATTATTTCGCTCCCCACATGAACGGACAGAATACCTTTATCACAATGCTAAGCTGTTCGGATTCCAGGGTGCAGCCAAGGTTATTGCTGCCAGACGCCATAAACCGAATATTCGCCATAGAGAACATAGGAAACCAGATATCCGCCGCCGAAGGATCCGTCGATTACGGCATATACCACCTCAAAACACCCGTTCTTATGATACTGGGCCATTCCGAGTGCGGGGCAATAAAAGCAGTGATGGCTGGATATGCTGATGAGCCAGCACCGATAAAAGCGGAACTTGACCGTCTAAGTCAGGCAATTTCACTTGTAAAGGCACACCTGTTGGCGTGCCAAACTATCAATCCGAGCCAGTGTGTCTCGGCTTTTCAAGTAAGGTCACCACCTGACAAGTTAGGCGAACCATCAGGGTCGCCTTTACCCATGAATAAGGATAGCGATCCCGAAAAGAGGCTGCTGGACAACATAATTAAGAACATCGACTATCAGGTTGGTGTTGGAGTTTCAAAATACAACGATCTCGTAAAGAACGAAAAACTTGCGGTAGTGGGCGCATTCTACGATTTCAGGAACGAGCTTGGTGAAGGATACGGCAGGCTGATCATTATCAACGTCAACGGCGAGAAGGATAGTAAAAAAATCGAAAATACACCCGTGTTTGCGGGGACGGAAAATGATCTCATTTTTCAAGTTGTCGGTTCATAGTAAACTTCATTGATTTCCGAAAGGTCATTTGGATTGTCCCAATTCAAATTAAATGAATTCGTTGAAGACCAGGAACTTGGGTCTGCGGTTGGATTTATAGGAGATAGTGGGGCTTTGTTGTCGATTTTAAAATTTGAATACTCAGAAAAATCAGAGATCGCATTAGTGTTTGAAAGTTTATGGATCTTGTCTGCAACCGTATCTCCGCACCAAAGATAATTTTCACCGTGTGTCAATCCACCTGGAACGTCACTAGTGGTGTCAAATGTGGCAACAAGTTGTAAGATATCATTGGTAGTAGTAAATTTATAAATTTTATTTGGATTCCATGCTATTGCCCAAAGATGAGCGCCGTCAAAAGTTAATCCTTTGTAAGTTCCAATTGTATTATATGTATCCGCCCGTATCGTTGGATCACTAGCCCTATGTCGATACATTTTTCCTGTTCCCATACAATATGTATATAAACAGCCATTTATAGTATCATAAGCAATGGCAGTTGGATCATTTCCGAATGTAGAGAAGGGGACACCTACAACAGTAAGTGAACTATCCATTTCATGTTTATAAATCGTTCCAAAATCCTCATATGTACATGACCAGAGATAAGTTCCATCCCAAGCAATCCCAGTATAAGACCTGGTTGGAGTATTGTAAGGGGTACTGACAGGGATATCGTTTGTGTTATGTTTATATATTTTACCAGTATCTATATCACATGAATAATAATTTGTTCCGTCCCATGTCAGACCACTGATTGTACCTCCGGGAGAATTATATGATACTTGAGGTGTCCCAAATGGCTTTTGATCTGAGACCTTCATTTTGAAATCAATATCCAAGTTTTCGATATCCTGAAGATTATTAGTACCAAATGTAGTGTTCCATGTAATAGAAGATACTCCTGGGGGTTTGGGATCGTTGTTTTCTATTGCCCCGCCATCAATTTCTTTCCATTGACCATTATCTATCTTATATTCCCAGTCACATGTTAATAGATTATCATTATCCGCATCTGAAGTTGTGTACAGAATTGTTATAGTTCCACTTGTTCCGGTGATGTCGGTTATGGTTAATAACGGTGTTTCGCCCTTTGCTTTCGTACTGATCATTGGATTCATAATTACGAATCCGCCAAACACCATACACATTACAATCGCTAATGAGACTACCCTTTTCATGTTCATACATCCCTTGAAAAATGTATTTGGAAGTGCTGTTTTTAGATTATTATACAAAATAGAATTTATTCCCTTATTACATAACATTTTTCATTAAAATACCGTTTTTTAGAAATTCACATTCTTCTAACATAGTCATCCTTATTACAACCCACAAAACGCTTTTACTCAATGATTACGAAAAGGAAACAGCATCAAATATAGGGCTACGAGGAATTAAACACTTCGCCGCCCTACAAATTCTTTATAACCGCTTTCGATTTACAATAAGGGCACACTGCCACCGCCGGGGTCTTCGCAATTTTCGCCACGTAGGATTTCGAGCATTTCGGGCAGGTGAGCTTTACCTTCCTCGGCTTTGGTTTCTCTTCCTCCACCGGTTCCTCCGGCGGTGCCTCAGGCGCTAATTCTTCGGCGTCCTCCAGACCCTCCTTTAGCTCCGTGGCCATCTTGATCGCCGTTTCGAACTTGCCCTTTTTGTATAACTTCGTAGCATCGGAGAGAAGCCCCTGCGCGGTCTTCACAATGCCGGGATCGATCTTGTCCTTCCGGTCGTTGAATGTGTATAACGCGTCCTCCAGAACCATCTTGGCGATGGACATGCGGCGCATGTTTATCTTCTTCTTCATTTTCTTTAATAATCCTTCAAGAAGCGATTTGGCATCCTCGAACTCCTTGTTTTCCACCATACCCTCCACCTTCTTGAGCTCTTCAAGCTCTGCCGTTACATCCGCCGCGATCCCCTCTGCGGTCTGTCCGTACCTGACAGCATCCTTGCGCAGACCTTCCACCTCTTCCTGTATCTTCATCTTGGCTTTCAGATCGTCAACGGTCCCCTTGAACAGTTCATGCTTCTCCTCCATCAGGTCGAATTCCTCCGCATCGAAATGATCCCGGATCTCATCCACTGCATCCCTCATCATGTCCTTGTACTGCTCGCTGAAGCTCACATTAGACTCCAGCTCACCAAGGAATTCCTCCAGCTCGTCCAGGAGGTCTCTGAGAACGTCCTTTCTCCGATGACCCCATATGGAGCGAACGCTGACCCGCAGACGGCTGCTCTTTGCATGAGCCTTCACGTGATCCTCGTCGTCCATTGCCGTAAGTATCTCCGAGAATAATTCCTCCTCTTCTTTGACCTCCACTCCCTTCTCCCGCAACCGATCCATTATCCGGTCGATCTCCTTGATGTTCTCTTGGGCTTCCGGTCTTATCTTATCCTCGAAAAGGCTGCCCACGAAACCCTCCAGCTCCTCCATTGTGACCTCCAGCTCCTCCATGGATTCCGAATCGAGCTGTTCCTTTGCCGTGTCAACCAGCTCGGTACCGTTGCTAATATCGATATCCAGTTCCGTAATAGAAGAAAGCTTTTTTTCCATGTCGTCGATACCGATCGTGTGCTTTTCGATGGCCCACTGCTTTTCGTATTCCTTCTTTATCTCGTAGTATGCCTCGATCTTGCGCTCCATCTCCTCGGCGTCACCCTCCGTGCTGGCGTTCAGGGCCTCGTCCAGAACCGTTTCCAGCTCGTCGTAATCGCCAATAGCCGTCATTTTGTACTCGTTGAAGTCCGCAAAGGCAGTTTCCAGCTTCGAGGTGGCCTTTTCCTTCTTTTGGGCCCCTATCTTCTCTTCTATGGCAGCCCTTAAGGGTCCTATAAGTTTCATGGCCCCGAGATACCTGCCTTCCTCGTTCAGCGTTTCTATGGATATGAGGCTCATGGACTCATCCTCCATATCTGCCCCTTCCTGCTCAGCTTCGTCGATAAGCCCTGACATCTCACGAATATGCTGGGGTATGACCTCTATAAGCTTGATCTCGATCCGCTCCTTCACCTGGGCGTTCAGCTCCTCCGTCAATTCCTTTGCATCTTTGAGCCGCCGGCTCTCGAGGTACCGCTCGGCCCGGCTTATACCGTCCTCCATGACGCCAATGTCGATCTCCAGCTCGCCGCAGTCCACCAACAGCATCTCGGTGTTCCTGAGCATTATTCTTATTTTTCCTTCATCCACACCCTCCCGCTGTTCCTGAGCAGATTCAATGGCCTTCCTGGCAAGATCGTCCGCCATTGGATAGTTACCCTCCTGGAAAGCCGAGAACGCCTTGAATATGTAAGCCTCGATCTCAAATATGTCAAATCCCATATTCTTGGTAGTCTCCAGCTCCTCTTTTGCCCTGGCTATATTGCCCTCCACCTCTCCGATGGTCATATTCTCCCTGCGTTGATCCAATAGATCCTGAATTTCACCCAGCAGCACCATGCACCCTTCGGGATTACCCGCCTCAAGACATTCTTTTGCTCTCTCCAGGCGGTCCTCGAATGCAGAAATATCCTCGATTATATCCCGACTCTCCTCCACCACCCGCTCCGTTTCCGCAAACAATCCCTTCGCTTTTTCCACAAGCAGTTCACCAACGGTTCCAATGAGACTCTCGTGCACCTCGAGAAGAGTCGTGATGGCTCCTTCAAGATCCCCTTCTTCCTTGCGGGTCAAGGCCTGATTATAACCCTCTTCCTCCTCACTAACCTCCATCTCATTCTCCTTGCCCCGGGCGATGAGGTCCCCCGCCTCTTTCACAAGAGAGCGGAACTCGTCTTCCAGTTTGATCTTTGCCATAAGCCCTTCAAGTATCTCTCTTAAGTCCCCGAGCCTATCTTCCGCCTCCAGGAATTCACCGTTCTCGAAAAGCTCATGGACCTCACCTACCTTTCCCCTGACATCCGTCTTGTAATCCTCGGAGAGGTACGGTTTTGTATCCAAATCCCGGATGAATGAATCGAATTCCTTTAACTGCGATGATACCCTGTTTTCCGCCCTTGTCAGTTTCACGGTTCGAACCATTTCTTCTATCCTGTTCACGGCATTCACGGTATCATTGTATCGACCTTCGTCGAAATGGCCCTGGGCGTTTTCCATTTCACGCTCCAGTTCCTCGGTGGACATTCCCGTCTCCTCGGCTTCGGAAATATAATCCATGGCCCTGGTCAATCTCTCCGTGGCAAGCCCCATAAGGTCCTCCTGCTCAAGCGCCAGGATGGTGGACCTTGCTTCTTCCACGTGTTCGAGGCAGGCTATATACTCACCGCTCGCGTTCTCCCCCATCGCTTTCCCCACCATTTCCTCAACACCACCAAGCTCGAGGGAACTCCCGCTCTTCTCCTCCATCAGCGCATGGATCTCTTCGAGAGCTAGCCGTGCATTTTCCTCCAGGGAGCTCTGCCATACATTTGTCAAAAGAGTCCTGGCCTTTTCAGCCAGCTCCATTGATTTCTCGTATTTTTTCCTCTTTAAGAGAGCCCTAGCCTCGAAAGCCACCTTGCGGATATCCCGTATGTCCAGATTTTTCCGAGAAGCCTGTCGGACTATCTTGTCCACGTCGGCCAGGACGTCCCCGATCTTGGTCTTGAAGAAATCCTGGCGCTTCTGCCCAAGCTGCTCCTCCACTCCAAGCATCAATTGGGTGCCCTTCACGTAGTTTTCATCTTTAAGAGCAACAAGGACCGTTCTGAATTGCGTTTCTTCTTCGCTCAGATCCACCTGTCTTTCTTTCAAATATTTGAAGGATGTTTTCAAACCGGTGATATGCTGTTTTGCGATCTCCTTCGCAGGTCCTTTCCCCGAATCTTCTATGATATCCAATACCTGATTCCGGAGATCTCTGATGGGCTTGAGGTGGCCCTCGGTGATATTCTCCCTGATACTGTTGACCAGTTCCTCGGCCACTGCTAAGACTAAACCTATCTCCTTTAACGACTTCACTTCGTCATCGAGCCGATCGGCCTCTTTCGGATAGGCAATTGTGAGCACCTTATTGGAGTAATTTTCCTCCACGACAAAGAACTCGTCAAGGAAACTTTCCGCACTCTCGAAGTCGCTGTCATCCGAGGCTGTCGTAGCCGAGGTCAATAAACCCTTTAACTCTGATATATCCATATCCAATCCCGGAATTTCTTTCACCTCTCTTTCAAGGACCGCCATCTTGTCGGTTGCCATGATCAACCTGTCGCCGCCGGCTCTCCTCCGATGAAGATGAATTTTGTTGGCAACGGAGGTTTCGATCCCCCTCACCGTACTCATGGCCTCGTAATATTTCCCAAGCTCTTTCAAACGTTCGACCCTGGCAAGGATGGAGGTGTCCTCCCTGATGTCAAGCTTCAGATCACGTGCCGCATCCATAAGAGTGGATAGCTTTGCTATCTCCGCCCGGATGTCACCCTTCAATCTCGAATCAAGAGCCTGTCGTACCGTCCGGTGCGTCTCTTTGGCCACTTCTCGAGCGTCCCTGAACCGGCTCTGGTTGAAATGCTCATCCATCTCCTCCAACGCTTGGCGGGAAATGGAAACGTCAAGCTCCAGTTTCTCAGCTTCTTCCACCATTGCCCGAACGCTTTCGATCTCGGCAGACGCGTTGTTCCTGGAATACTCATTCTGGGCTGTAAGCAGGGCTGCTTTCGCTTCTTCAGCAAATTTCGCCGAACTCTCGAAATTGCCTTTTTCCAGATTTCGCTTTGCATTGGCCACCATATCTTCCACGGCGACCATGTCCACATCCAATTCCATCTCGTCGATCATGAGTTGCTGTATTTCGGCAAGAGCGTTAGTAGTGAAATCCCTGTAATGCTGTTGCTTGGCCTTTTCGAACATATCCCTGGCCTGCCGGGCAAGTTCAGCAGCCACCTGGAACTCACCGTTCTCGAAATGCTCTTGACCTTCGGCCAACTTGCCCTCCATCTTGGAGGTGTTCAGGCCCAGCTCGCCACCTTCACCCAGCAGGACCCTGGTTTCCGTCAGCAGCCCGGACACGTCTTCAGTGTAGTGGCGATCCCGTTTTGTAGAAAGACTTGCATTGGTCTTGATAGTCAGTTGGATGGCGGATACGAAGTCCTGTTCCTTTATGGCCCCCACCACTTCCTTCAGCATCTCATCCTCTTGAGACGTGTCGATCCCATTGGCTTTCATCTCCCCGAAGAGGCGTTTTATCCCCACTATGTGCTGCTTGGCGATCTCCCGCGCATCCTTGGTCCGAGCCTCCTGGATGAAATCTTCGATCTGCGGGATACCAGCCTCGATCAATCGTAGATCGTTTTCCCGCACCCCTTCCATTATAGTTGACATCAACTCCCTCCCCCTCGACACATCCAGGCCAATCTCTTCCAGCATGTCCACACTGTCACCGAGCCCGGCGATCTTTACCTGGAAATCCTTCACTTTCACCTCTCCAAGGTACTCCGAAATCACTTCATCAAATTGTCGGAGGAAGGCATCAGCCCCTGCAATATCCTTATTTCCCACCGCCTCCTGGCTCGACAGTAGCATTCCCTTCAGGTCTCCGAGGTCCCTTCCAAGCGTCCTTTCGAGTTCCTCGAGAGATGAGATCTTTTCCCTGATCTCAGTTGCAGTGGCTTCTTGCTGTATCAGTTCGATCTTTTCGACTAAGGAAATCTTGACTTTTTCAAGAGCTGAAACGGCTTCGACATAGTTCCCCGTTGCTTTCAATTCTTCGACCCCGGCAAGCATTGTTCTCTCGTCATCTGTACCCGCTCCCTTCTCTTCTGCTTGGGCCAGAATTCGGGAAATCTCATCTAATTCTTGGTCATACGTAACAAGTAGTTTTGCATCTATTTTTTCGGATAGTTCCTTTCTTGATTCAATGGCAAGCGAATAGCACTTCTCGAGGTCCCCCTCTTTGAGAGATTCCTGCGCCATGCCGATCTTTTCCTCAATGGGGCCAAGGTCCAGTCCCATTTCCGAACTTTCTCCCATCATCTTCCAGACGGTGGAGATCAGCGCGGAAGTATCTTTCTTTAGATATTTTTCTTCGGCCTCCAAAAGTATTTTCCCCGCCTCTTCGGCCTGCTCGAAGGCTTGGGAAAAACTGTTTGCTTCAAAATTTCCCTGCGCGTTCATCAATATATCTTCTGCCGGACCTGGTCCCAGGCCGAGTTCACTGCACCTGCCTTGAACCTCCTTCGCCGCTTCGAGAGCCCTCACGGCCCGCTCTCTTAATGAATCCTCCCTGGTATGCGCCATTTCCCCCGCAATTTCCTTCACCAGCACAAAACCTTCTTTTATCCTTGCATCGTCAAATAGTAATCGGGCGTTTACGAGCTTCTCCTCCGCCTCACCACAATTGACACCCAGCGTCTTCAGATCCGCCAGTATACTCTCCGCATCAGCTGAAGCCTCCAGATACTTATTGCGGAAATATTCGTCAAATACAGCGTCGAGATTCGTTTTCGCATCCTTTGCGAGATTGGCCGCAAGTTCGAGTTTCCCCTCTCTTAGCTCCAGATGGGCATTCCCGATCATGTCCTCCACCGCTGCCACATCCAGGCCCAGCTCCCCTGCCTCCGCAAGGCGGTTTGCCGTGTCTTCCAGCAATAGGTCTGTGTTGTTCTCAAGATGCTTAACCTTGGCATTTGTCAAGCTTTTCTTGACAAGTACCGCCGCTCGGCAGGCGGACACGAAATCTCTTGCTCTGACAGCACCCAGTACTTCGTGGAAAATCTCGCCGTCCGATTCCGTCTCCACTCCCAGTGCCCGTACCCCTACGAGAAGTTCCTTCGCTTCCCGCAGATGCGTCTTGGCGATCTCCTTTGCCTGAATATTTGCCGCGGATTCCTTGAATTCGTCCAATTGAGAGATAATATCCTGCATCCCGCCAAAGCTGTTCTCCGAAATGCTCGATCTCGCATCCGAGATCATACCCATACCCGGGGAAATATCGAGACCCGCCTCCCGGTACTCTTCGAAGAGCTCCTGAAATCCATTCAGTTCATCCTGATACTTGCGTGCCAGCAGAAGATTGCTCTGTTCTTCTTTCATAAGGGAGAAAGCATTCAGGTGCTCATCAAGAGCCGAATGATCCCCCGCTGCCAGCGCTTCCCCAGCCTTCAAGATATGGGCCCCGAGGACCTCGGACTCATCTCCCGTCATCTCCTGGAACTGTTTGAAGGCCAGTTCCGCTTCCGAAAGCTTCTGCGCTTCCTGCTGTCCCATACCTTCCCTCAACTTTGTGGAAAGTGATAGGCCCACCGTTTCCACCAGCTCCAAAGCCTCTCCATAACGTCCCTCTTCCTTGAGAACTGCCACGGGTCCCAATCGCCCCAGTTCCTCTCGGACCTCTATGCCAAATTCCATTGACTCCTGGACAATCCGGTTTACCTCTTCAGTCTTTTCAGATAGGAGGTATTCCCATCTCTGACGTATACGCTCTTTTACCAGCGCCACGGCCTGACTCGATATTTCATGGGATTCCCTGAAATCCTCGTCCACCAGGAGATTCCGGCTGTTCTCGATCAATCCGAGCACGTCGTCCAGCTCGATACTCATACCCACGGCTTCGCTAAGTAGCTCGTCCGTGACCGCCATAGCACTGTGGGCCCGCTCCTCGTAGTATGCCTCGAGAGACATGGAAATCGTCTTTCGGCATGCGAGAAGAAGTTCGCAGCCCGCCAGGAACTCCCCGTTCTTGATGGAAACAACAGCCTGGCGGAATGTTCCATCCACATTTTCCGTTCCCACCCCCGATTCCTTCATCTCTATCATCATTTGTTTCGTCTCTGCGAATAGCGTTCTTGCCATCTCCTTCGCACCCTCGCCCCTGGCTTCTTCCAGCAGTTTTCCCAGCACTGCCAAACCTTCATCGGTTCGATCCAGGTTCCCTGACGAGATGTTCTCTTTTATCTCTGCAATGAATTCGACAGCCTCCGAAAGTTCAATACCCACTGCAAGCATTCGTGCCAATTCTTCTTCGAACGCTTCAAACCTTTGGCCGTAGGAGTCGCCCAAATAGCTCCTCTCGCAGGAGTCTCGGGCGGAATGGAACTCTTCCAGTATTGAGGCCACCGCAGCATGGTCACCTTCCTCGATAGCTCTCGATGAGGCACTCAAATGTCCATGAAGTTCGTCATAAACTTTCCCGGTCATACCTTCCAGCTCGGATAGGGACCGGGCCGCAGCATCGATCTTTTCTTGCTTGTCCAAACGGTTCATATCTTCGGTCTTTTCCCACAGGGAACGCTTTACTTCGGCAATGATCTCAAGTGCCTCACGGAATTTCCACCCACCTTTAAGGGCTTCGATCTCCGAAATCATGGCGGACTCTTCACCAATATCCATAGACATGGCCCGAACCTCTTCCAAAACCGGTTCCAGTGAAGTGAGTTCGGCCACCACGGTCTCCCATCGTACCTCACCGATCCTGCTTCCCAACTTCTCCTTTATGAAGGCAGAGTGTTCCAGGGCTTCTTGGAAAAGCCCCGAGTCGCGTGCGGCTCTGGCTTCCGATTCTATCGGTTCCAGATCACCAACGTCGAGTTCCAGCTCCCGAGCTTCCGACATGCTCCTTGCGATACCCTGGAGAGCCAGTCCGGCTTGTTCGACGTAATAGTTCTCCTCGGTAGTCTTCAGTTTTGATCTTATTCGTATGAGCAGGTGACATGCATCGATGAATCTCTCCGAAATCACATGGGCCCGCACCTCACTGAAAAGAGCTTTCTCTTCTTGTAGATCAATTCCATGGCCTCCCAGGAAAGTGAATAGCTTCATAGCCCCCCCTGCATATTCCTTGGCCAGTTTTCTTGCTGTTATCGTGCTCGCCTCGTGGACAGTGGATTCAATTTTCTCAATTGATGTGTCCACGGCCTCGAATCTCCGAGCGTTCAGGTCGGACCTGACATTTGCCAAAAGTTCTTCGGTTGCGACTACGTCGATACCAGCTTCGCCAAGTGCCACCATGTCAGCGGAAACCTTATCCAAGCGTTCGGAATAAGCGGAAAGCAACTGCATCTGGTGGCTCTCCTTCATCAATTCATCGAATTCGTGTAATTTCCCTTCAACCGCCTCGTGATCCCCCATTTCAAGGGCCTCCCGGGCGGCATTCAGAGTTTCACTCATACCCGGTTGATCCATGCCCGTCTCTCTGGCGAGCTCTTCCAATTTCACCTCGCCCTCGGACAGCCGTTGCGAATTGATCTCCTTTCTGCTAAGGTCGATTTTCCCCGAAAGGGATTCCCTGATCTCCTTTCCAATGGAGATTATCTCACTGTAAGCGCCATCGTTCCTGAGTTTCTTCATACGGGTTAGTCTGTCGAGGTATTCACCAACATCCACCGAATACTTCCCGGCCTCCTCCATCAGACTCTCGGTCCCTGCGATCTCGGAATCGGCCTTCTCCAGTTCCCTACCGCCTATCATATCCACAAGCGTTTCATTGGACTGTGTGATAAGTTCCAGTGCGCTTTCGTACTCCTCGTCTTCAAAATGTATATTGGCGTATTCCAACATTGTTTCGATGGAAACTGTATCCAGGCCGAGCTCCACGGCATTTTCCATCAGATTTCTCGCCGTTTCAAATGAGCTTGTGGTTTTCTCCTCCATACCCTGTTTTCTCGCGGTCAGGAAAAGATCTTTGGTCTCCAGGGCCAGGCGTTCGGCCTCCTCGAGGTTCCCCTCGTTCACCAGACCGTAGGCGTCGGCAATCTCCACCGCCATGGAAGAGATATCGATACCCAGCTCCACACCTTCCTTAAGTGCTTCCTCCACCCCCTCGATCATCACAAATACCCTTTTCTTCCTATATTCTTCTTTGAGAAATTCCGCCCTTTCCACTGTTGCACGTGCCGTTTCCTCCGATTTGAGATAATCCTTCCATTCATAGAACACTCTCGCTTCACCCAGAGATTTCTCCACTTTGGCAGCTTCAAGATCCAGTTCCCTTATCTCTGCAAGAGCGGCCTCTGCATCCATCAGGGCTTCCTCAGCCCTGGTCCTCTGATATTCCTTTTCTCGTTGGCCCAGCATTTCGTTGGCTCCATCGGCCATTTTGCAGGCTTTAACGAAGTCACCTTCTTTTATTAGAGAAAGAACTTCGCCAAATAGTGCTTTTTCCTCACGGAGTTCAAGGCCTGTTACCATCAGTTTATCGAAAAGCTCCTTTGCCGCGGTGATTCTCTCCTTCGCGGCATCTTTCGCGGTCACCTTCCGGGCTTCCTCGATCCCTGCGTCTATCAGAGCCAATGTCTCCTCCAGCGTTTCGAAATCATGGCGGGAGATGAGTTCCGCTGCCCGTGACACCAGTTCGAAGATGTCGGTCAGTTCGATACCCACATCCGTTATTGCCGCGATCTCGGGTTCTTTTGCACGGAGTTCAATGCGATAATTTTCCGCCTTCAGTTCCCTTTCGTACGCCGCCATTGCTTCGCTGAACATACCGAGGTGTTCGTCGGTTTCCTCGTAGTTGTTATCCTCAAACGACATGGCGGCTTTTTCGATGAAACCTTCCAGATCAGGATAATCCGTACCTGTAATTTCCACAAAGGCCGCGAGGTTTTTCCTGGCGTCTTCCACCGCCCGCTCCTTTATTTCCCTGGTACGGCCTTTCATGGCCTCGTCAAGGCCAGGCATTTCATTCCTCAGAAGCTCGATGGCCTTTCGGAGATCTCCTGCTTCCCGGCACTCTTCAGCCATATTTACGGCGTTCATTACACTCTCGATATCGATTCCCAGATTCCGGGCGGCATCCATTTTGGAGCCGAGTATGCCCTTTTCATCATTCAGAATCTCCATCATTCTAGCGGCCAGTATCTCTCGAAGCGCTGCGGCTGTGGCTCGGGAAAGCGTCAGTGCCTGGGGATAGAGACGCTCGTCGAGAAATTCCCTGGCCTCTCTGGTGCTTTCAACAATTTCGTCCATTGAAAGACCAAGCTCTCGGGCCTCTGTGATGAAGCCATCCACCGTTTCCAGTTCCGTTTCAGTGGCCTCAATATAATAATGTTCTCGCTTTTCCCGAAGTAGTTTTTCCGATCGTTGGGTCAATCGGGCACCCTTTACGAACTCTCCTGCCTTGATTGCTGTAACAGCCTCTCTGAACAGCCGGTTCTCCTCCTCCAGACCCACTCCGGTGGTCTTCATCTCTGAAATTAGTTCTTTTGAACTGATGAAATGTTTCCTTGCTAGTTTCTTGGCATCCACGGACCTGGCACGTTCCACCATGGCCTCGATATCCGATAGTTTCGCTTCGATCCCGTCGAATTCGAAAGCTGCGGCATTCTCCTTAGCTACCATCAGTAAATCAAGGGCTTCCGCAAGAGACAGGCCAAGTTCTTCGAGTTCTCCGGCCACTTGCTCCAGTTCTCCAAACCTTTCTGCGTATCCATTGGCCACGTAGCGGTTGTTATGTGATTCCTTTGTCGTTTTGAACTCTTCAATGAATCCTTCCATCGCCTCGTAGTCTTCTCTGTCCAGGGCAGTCCGGGCCGAATCTAGAAGCGAATCCAGGTCCTCGTAGGCTTCTCCGGTCTCCTCCCGGAACCCTTCAAGCGAATCCTGATTCTCCCTGAGATTTCCCATGTACTGCTCGAGTCTTCGGTCTGCTATGCCACTGGTGACGGCCTCCCCGCATTCTTCCAGTATTACAATAATCTCCTTGTACTGTTTTTCTGCCCTCAGATCCGTGATGGCAGAGAGTCGTTCCTTCTCGACCTTCATATCAACGCCCAGGCCAAGTCCCTCTTCCATGGCCCTGGTGAGCTCACCACCCCGCTCCTCTATAATTACTAGATACCGTTTCTCAATGGTGCTTTCGAGCCCTGCAATGCTGTCGCCAGCCAGTTCTTCCGCCGAATCGAATTTCTCGTTTGCGAAGTCCCTCTTCATCTCATCCAGGTTCCTTTCGGAGTTGCCAATGTCGATATCCAGTTCTCTGGCATCGGAGATAAGGTCCTGAAGCCGGTCCATGGAGCCGGTCAACATCTCACTCTGGAACTCCTTCCGTTTTTCCTCGTACTCCTGTTTCGCCTGACCCACCATCAGGAGAGCGTTATCGAAATCCTCTTCCTCAAAATGTTCCATTGCCTTATTGTGTATCTTTTCCACAGAAATGACATCGGTGATACGCTTTCCCGCGTCTCCAAGCATCCCCTCCAGACTCTGGATGGCCTCCACGGCCCGTTTTCTTGAATGTTCCCTTTTCACCGTGTCAAGTTTATCTCGGACTCCCCGTGTCAGCTGTATACTTTTCAGGAAGTCGCGGGATTTTATAGCTCCCAGTATCTCACGGAACACTTTCTCCTCGCTGGTAAGATCGATTCCGAGCCTCTTCAGTTTCGTTAACAGTTTGTTCGTTTCCGTGAAGTTGGATTTGGCGATCTGTTTTGCCTTGACCCTCTTTGCATCATCGATGATCTCGTCCAATTCTTCCAGGATCTCTTTGGCATCATCAAATCTCAGTCCGTTGATGGCCTCCCTTGCCGTTCCGGACAATTCCCCTGTGTCAGGCACTTCGATACCGGCTTCCCGAATCGCTCCCAACTCTTCTTCCACCGCAGCTATTCTCTCGTTGTAGCTTTCCACAAGATGCGAGATATAGAGCCTTTCCCTTGTATCACCGAATTCAAGTAAGCGAGCGCCCAAGTCAGAGTAGTCCTTCTCGGCCAAAGCTTTCCCGGCCTCTTCGAGCAGGGAATGCAGGTCTGGATAATTTTCTCCGGTTTCGAATTCTAACTCTTCGAGGGCCTCCTTTGCCCCCTTGATCTTTTCCTCATTCATCTCAAAGGTCCTTTTTTCGATCTTCAGGGATGCCAATGAGATAGCTTCCTCCAGTATTGCGATGATTTCCCTGAATCGTTCCTTCTCTCTCAGTCGGGCAGTTTCAACGAGGCGTCCCTTTTCAGCTTCCAGATCGGCATCGATATTCCGTGCTGCATCTGCAAGTCCTTCGAACTCACTCGCCTTCCCTTCGATTATATTGACGAGTTCAGCGTTGACCGCTTCTCGAAGCCCAGTGCTGCATTCCACGGCCAGCCCGTGCGCTTCCTCGAATTCCCCTTCCTCGTAACTCTCCCTCACTCTATCATCCAGCTCGGTGAATGTTTCAGTATTTAGCTCTAGTTCGGCAGCCTCATCCATCAATTTTTTAATGGTGCCAACAGTCTCTTCAGTGTTTTCTCGGTAATACTCCCGACGAGCTTCGACCATTGACTCCTGTGCTTCAAAGAATAACTGGCATGATGTTACGAAATCCCTGCCTTTTATTGCACCGATAGCCTTAGTGAATATTATATCGAACTCCTCCACAACAATACCCAGTTCCCTCAATTGTCCCAAAAATGCCTTTGTGGAGAGAAAATGTTTCTTTGCCAGGTCCTTGGCACCTACGTTCCTGGCCTCTGCCAACCCTGCCCGGATACCGGCCAGGGCCTCCACTACTTTTTCGAATTCGTTGGATTCCATATGTTCCCGGGCAGAGGCCACCAGTTCCGCCGTATTGGAAAGGCCCAAGCCAAGCTCCACGAGGGGTGGCATCTCGCTTTCCAGTTCCTTGGTCTCGCCTTCGTATTTTGTAAAAAGATATTTTTGATTCTCCACTTTCTTTGCAGTTCGGAACCGTTCCAGCACTTCTTCGAAGGAGGCATAGTCCATTTCTTCCAAAGCCTTTCCGGCAGAGGCAGTCAGTTCATCCAGACCGGGATACTCGCCCCCGGTCTCTTCAATGAAGTTTTCGAGAGAATTCATGGCCTCTTCCAGCTTTCCTGCATTGATCTCAGCCACTTTTAAATCATACTTTTTATTGGTGGCAGCGCGGATTTCCTTTACCCTCCCAATGCAATCCCGGTAGCTGCCTTCCGCTTTCATTTCCTCCACAGAGGACAAACCCTCTTCTTCGCCATTTATGTCCGCATCAATCCCCCGAGCTCTCTCCATCTCCTCTTCCAGTCCCGAGAGCTCGTCACTCAGACGAGAAAGCTGTTCACTATCTATATCCCCTCGGAGTTCTCGTCGGGATTTCTCACTCAATTCAAAAGTCTCCTGAAACTTCTCCTGTTCGTACAAAGAACGGATGTTTCGCAGGTTTTCCTTCACTGCGGAGATATCCACGTCGAATTCGGAGGCCTCGCCGATCATCTTTTTCAGTACCTCGAGGACTGCGTCAGTGTTTTCCCTGAAGTGGGTTTGCCGCAGCTTTTGATATTCCTTTTGTGCCTGCTCCGCAACGTCAATGGCGCGCTCATAATGCCCCTGGTCGAAAAAGGAGGACACGAGACCATGGGTTTCCTGTATCCCAGCAGTGTCCAATCCGAGCTCGCTTCCTTCTCCCAGCAGGTCATCCAGCAGGGCAATGCTTGTACGACCTTGCTCCCTGTAATGATCAGTACGCAGGGCAGTGAATTTATCCTCCGCCTCTCGAGTTAATTGTATCGCCTCTTCATAGTCAGCTCCTTCGAAATATGATTCGGCATCCGTTAACAGAGTCCTCACATCATCCATTTCCAGGCCCAGCTCGAACCCCTCCTTCGTTTTATTCCGGACAGCATCCAGGGCCTCATCCGCCCTCTCTTTCCAGTACGCAGTACGTTTTTCCTGGAAATCCGAACGTGCTTCTCCCACAGAATGAATTGATTTTTCATATTCCCCCCCTTCGTAATATTCCTCGGCCTTTTCAAGACATTCGTGAATTAACTCCATATCCAGGTCCAGATCCACTCCCTCGATCACCATATCCTTTGACCACTCCAGCTCCGCCTCCGCAATCTCCCGGTAATATGTTCCCCTGGCGGTTCTAGCCATCTCCTCGGCCTGCCTCGTCAAGCGCCAGGCGGTGACGAAGTCCTTGGATTTGATGGCTGCAATAGCAAGCCGAAACGCTTTGTTCTCTTCTGTCAAATCCACCTCTTTTCCCTTCAGTTCCCCCAGTAGTTTCTTCGTTACGATAAAATGTTCTTTGGCAAGTTCCTTGGCTTGTTCCGTTCTGGCGTTCTCAAGTATATCCTTGATATTATCAATGGTTGCCTCGGTTCCGCTAAAGTCGAAATTTTCGACGTTCTCTTGAACTGTTTCGAGGAGTTCTCCTGCCGCTGCAAGATCGAGTCCAAGCTCTTCCAGTTCTTCGGATTCGTCAAGGAGTTCACGTGCTTTCTTATCATATTTTTCCGCTAGGTACTGACGATAATGATCGGCTTTCGCCTTTCCGAACTCCTTGATTATGGAATCCTGGGTACGGTAATCCGACTCGTTAAAAGCCTTTTCGGCCGATTCGAAGAATTTCCATAGATCATCATGATCCTCGCCGGTCTCATCCTCGAAGGCTTCCAGTTCCTTCCGCATATTTCCAAGTTTATCGGAATTGATCTCTCTCAATCTTGCAGCAATTTTTTCCTCGATGGAGTTCCTGCTGTCATCCAACAGATCGATAATATTCGTGTATTTTTTTTCCTCTTTTAGTTCATCAACATCCGAAAGAAGCTCTCGCTCGGGTCCCGTATCCACATCCAAACCCCGAGCTTCCTCCATAATTTTTACCAGTTCCCCGGTCTTCGTCCCAATATTTTCCAGTAATTTCTCCTCTATTGAAACAGTGAGATCGGAATTTGCACCCTCGGCCTTTTCAAGTATTTCTTCGTATCTCTCCTCGTCATAATCACCTTTCACCTCTTCATAGATATCCTGGAAATCATCCACGTCGATCCATAGTCCCCCAGCCTGGTTCATCAATGATTCCAGCAGCTCCATGGATTCCCCCGCCTTATCTCGGAAATAGATCTTTCTATCTCTCCCGTAGGTCGATAGTGCCTCGTCTATCATTTTGAAAGCTTCCTCGTAATCCTCTTCCCCATAAAGCTCCATGGCATCCCCGTGCAGCTCTTCCACCCTGGTGACATCGATGTTCAATTCGCGCCCTTCGTCTATTGAAGCCTCCACGGTGCCTATTGTTTCGGATGATTTTTCACGGTAATGTTCACGTTTGGCATGCAATAACCCTTCCTTTGCCTCCAGAGTAAGCCTGATGCCCTGCACGTAATCCCGGTTTCTTACTGCCACCAGTACCTCCTTGAACATCTTGTTCTCTCTTTTTACGTCCACGGCCAGCTTCTTCATCTCTGTGAAAAGCTTGTTTGTGACCCCTATGACTTCCTTGGCTCGCATCTTTGCTTTTTCATTACTTGCATCGGTGATCTCACGACCCAGCTCTTCCAATCCCTTCGTGACTGCATTGAAATCACGGTCCTCTATGCTCTCACGAATTTCACTTGATATATCGGAGGTCTCGGCCATATCCAACCCGAGTTTTGTAAGGTCCGCAACAACTGATTCCAGTTCATCGGCTCCGAGGGAGTATTTCCCCACCAGATAGACAGCATTATGTTCGGCTCTCGCATCCCCGAACTCAGCCAGAATAGAATCTAATTCGTCGTAATCGGCTCCCTCGAATGCCTTTCGGGCATCCGCCAAGGTCCCATGAAGATCTTCGTATTTATTCCCGGATTCTTCTTCTAGCTCTTGCAGTTCCGCCAGGGCATCCTCCAGCTTATCGGAATTGATTATGACAAGACGCGCCGCTATCTGCCTTTCGGTCAAGGCCCTTATGTCCACTATCTGCTCGAGAGCTTTTCGATATTCACTTTCATCCCTCAGTTCGTCCACCGCAGGTAACCTTGCGATCCCCTCTTCCATTTCCGCCCCTAGCCCCTTACCTTTATTTATGAGGGAATTCAGGGCTTCCTTTCCCTGAGATATAAGCTCCAGATATCTGCCGGTTATCCTTTCAGTGAGATCGGCCATAATTTCCTCGGCCAATTTCCAGGATTTACGGTATTTCCCCTGGTCGAAAAGATCGTTGGCCTCGTCCATTTCCTCTTCCGTGCTGGAAAAATCGATCCCGAGACCTGCTTCCGCGGTCATTAAGTTCTCCACTTCTTCCATGGAGGCGCTCGCATGCTCCCTCTCGTACTCCTTTCGTCCTTCCTCGGCCTTGTCCTTTGCCGCATTCATGGATATGTTGGCATTCTCATAATCGCTCTTTTCAGTGAAGTATTTGGACTTGTAGAACAAGCCTTCCGCTCTCGAGGTATCGATACCCAATTTCTCGTTTTCCGAGATGTATTCCCAGAGTCGGTCCAGGGCCGCTTCAAGTTCTTCCCGGTGCGTCTTCTCCCTGCTGACTTCCATGGAATTTATCAGATCTTCCGAAATTGACCGCGCTTCCTCAAATCTTCTCCCGTCCAGCAGCTCCTTGATCTCAGCCATGCGAGTTTCCACTACTTCGGTATCCCGGAGGGTTTCCCGATAATTCTCGAATGCCTCTCCCGCCTCCTTTAAGGCGGCAACTGCCTTTTTCTCTTCCACTGCCTCGATCTTTTCAGTGAGAGATCCTTGTATGTCCTTCAGGAGAGCAAAGAGCTCCTGGAAGTTCTCCTCGTTAAGCAGCTCTCCTGCCTCTTCCATGTCTTCTTTATCGTCCGTGATATCAATTTCTTGCCGTGTGGCTTCTTCAAGCAGGGTTTTCAGCTCGTCCAGCTTTGCCCGGGCGTCCTTAATCTTTTCGATATCATCCCTGGTGGCCGTTTCAAGTTTTTTGATATCATCGATCCGTTGCCGCAGTTCATCGGTTTTCCCTGCGTCTTGCGCCACCTCTGCTGCCTCCACCGCCCTTTCCATATCCAAAGATAAGCGGGCCGGCAGAAAGTCAAATTTCCGAAGCTTTTCAAGAAATTGGCGGGCCTTGCCTATTTTTAAAGAATGTTCTTCGCCCTCGCCCTCTTTTCTTAATCTTTCACAGAGTTCGCGTACCTCCGATGAGATGCTGGTACCTTTAATGTAATCTCCCTGCCTCATGGCTCGTCTCGCCTGCCGCAGAAGCTGTCTACCATCCGACACATCGATATGAAGAGCCAGGGTCTCCTCGATAGACTCTTCGGCCTTGCCGAAATTTTCCCATGCCAGATCTTGGATCTTCACTAAACGGATGTCCTTCATGATATCGTTCAGGCGCGAAAGACCTTCCTTTGCATCGTCCAAACGGTTTCCCGTCAATGCTTCTTCCACCTCTCCCAGGATATTTCTTGGAACCGATACGTCAAGGCCGACCCCTTCGAACTCATCCAACTGCGTCTCGATATCAGTTATCTCGCTGGAATATTTTTTCAGCGATAGACTTCGCACAAATCTCTCCTTTCCACTATGAAAATCGTCAAGTATCTTTGCAAAACCCTTTCTATTTCCCTTGCTAAGTGCTTTATCCGCTTTCTCCATCAGTGTGTTGAGGTCATCCGTCTCAAGGCCGGCTGTCTTCTCCAGTTCTTCCAATCCTTCCCTAGCGCTCTCCAGGGCTTGAAGATCATTCTTTCTCTCGAGAGAGGAAATTGCTTCGAGAAGCACGTTGGTGGCCTCCTCGTACCTTCCCTCCTCTTTCATCTTCCTAATGCCTGACAGCATCCTCGACTCGTCTCTTGTGTCCAAGCCCAGGTTTTCTGTTTTCTTGAGAAGCGAAACCATCTTTTTTCCCTGCAGTTCCATCTTTTCCCTGAAGGTGGAATTTATCAGCTTGGCGAGAGCATTTACCGTATCACCGGCAAGATTCGCGGCCAGATCGAAATCGCCCTTTTCATAAGCTTCCTCCGCTTCTTCCACAGTAACTTTATAATCATCCACGTCGATCCAGAGCCCGACTCCCTTTTCAATCAACTCCCGCATTCTTCTCAGCAAAGCGGAAACCTCCGCTTTCCTGGATTCCTCTCTTGCTCTGGCAAGAAGTACAGTTATTTCTTCCTGTCTTGCTTCCTCAACATGGCCCTCCGCTTCCGAGACCAAGCGATCCAGAACATCCGTTTCAATATCTTTACTCTCCGCCTCGTCCCTTATGGCCCTTATTTCATCCACGAGCACTGCCGCAGCGCTAGTATCAAGAGCCATTCTGCCCTTCATCGCACGGTCCAGAGCCATAGAGGCGTATTTTTTTCCATTTTCGTGATCGCGCTTTTCGAGGTAATAGGTGGCCTTGTAATATATCGCTTCCACCCGGGCAGTATCGCCACCCATTTCCTGGGTCTCTTTAATCAGTTTGTCAGAACTACGTAGCAGTTCCCGTATCTCATTTTCCCACTGCTCCACTCTCGTTCCCTCTATCTCCTTGAGAATTTCATGAGACAATTCCAGAGATAAATCGAATTCCTCGGCTTCAAGATGCTGACGGGCCCGATCAAGCCGTGAAACCATCATGGAGCGGTCTTCCATAATGTCCTCGCACTCTTCTAAACGGGTCTGTGCTTCTTCGATAGCGGCCTTGCACTCGTCGCGCTGCCACAGGCCGATCTTGCTCAACAGTGACTCGTAAACCTCTTTTAAAAGCGGGATCGTTCCGTCCAGTTCATAATTCGCCAGTAATCCATCTGTTTCGTCCAGATAGCCATTCTCGTCTTCTATATCAATGGAAAGTTTTTCAGCATTTCCCACGAGCTCATTTACCTTATCCTGTAACGAAGATATCTCCTCCGCTTTGTTCATCTCACCTACCATCTCCTCTTCAGCGTCGGTGAGTTCACTCAATGCCTCCTGGCCCCTATCAAGTTCGTTGGCTTCCAGGTGGGCTTCGACGGTCTTGAGTATACTTTTGAATTCATCTACTCTTTGCGGGTCAAGATGAGTTTGATCCTTCATTTTCTCGAACAGGTCTTTGGCTTCCTTAACCCTCGTCCCCACCTCTTTTGAAGTATACCTTTTGTCCTTTTTCAACAACAATCTCTTGCTATTTATGGCAAGTTTGCATGCTTTCGGATAATCATTGGCCTTTATCGCATGAACTATCTCATTGAAAAGTTCCTTGTCCGAATCGAGTTCGGTTCCCCTCTCCATCAATCTTTTGAACAATATATTGATCTCTTTTACGATCAGTCCGGTCTTCTTTTTGACCCGTTTCGTTCGGATGTGTTCTAAGAGTTGGCCCAACTCAGGCAAAATATCTTCCAGAACATCGAAATTCTCTTCTGAAAGCATGTCTTCCGCCTTTTTTACCAAGGAAAACGCGTCATCCAGGTCGATTTCAAGAATTTTCAGCGATTCAACTTCATTCGTTACCCTTTCCACCTGCGCGGTATATTTTTCCCTGGCATATTCAGCGTCGTACCCACTTTTAATTCGATAAAAATCATCCAGTATGCCGCTCATTTTGCTGTAATCCCCATCGTCAAGGGCCGAGGATACCATATCCAGCAGCCCACCGAGGTCTTCGAATTGCCTGCCCGTTGCCTTCTCAAGAGCTAGTAATTCATCCTCTGCTTTTTCAAGCTGTTTTTCATTTGCCGTGGCTTCATGATCCCTCATCTTCTTTTCGACAACTTTTTTACAATCCTTTATAATCTCTATCGCTTCATCATAATCTTCATCATTCCCAAGTTTCTCGATCTCCGACATCCGGTCCAGTTCGTGGGATATGTCCACCTTCATCTCACGGGCCTTGTGGGACATGCCCGACAGCTCATCAAACCGGAACTGATATATCTCCAGTTGTTTTTCATTGAGCATCCTTGTAAGTCTGGTCCGGACCTCCTCCGAAAGTTTCTTTGCCCCACTGTAATCCCCATCTTCAAATCGGTTCTTGGCCTCGTCCGCCTTTTCGGGCACGTCCCCCATGTCAAGCCACAGTTCCGTGGCCCTGGTTTGCAGTATTTTCACTTCATCGAGAAGCTTTGAGGTAGCCTTCTTCAAGGCACCGGTCTTTGCAACTGTTAGTCCTGCCTCCACTTCCATTGCCAGGCTATACGCTTTGAGATTATCGCTCCCGGCCAGTGCTTCCCCCGCTTCCTCCATGATCGCTTCAAGCTCATTCACATCGATTCCTTTTTCTTTCATCTGGGCCAGCAGTTCTCTGCTCGTTTCCATCTGGTCAGCAGCCAGTTCCCCTGCTCGGTCTCCCTTTGCCTCACTTATAATGGAATCTAATTCTGAGATGCTGGCATCCACCGACTCAAAATCATTGGAGGATATGCCATCCCTAGCTCGTGATATTATATCCGCCGCGTCGGGCAGATCAATATTCAATAGAGTAATAGCATCAATTTCCCTTAACCTCTCCGTAAGCTCACTTGTGCATCCTGCTAGCCGAAGCTCAAGTTTGTGCTGATCCCATGCTTCATAGAACCGGTCCAGATTCTTTTCTGCATCATTATAATCTTCCTTTTCGAGAGCATCAAAGGCCAGATCCCGGCACTCCTGCATGTCTGGAAAAGCAGTCTTGGCTTCCTTCTGAAAATCCGTGAGTTCTCTCGATGCTTTTCGTAATCTCTGGGTACAGTTCCTTCTCCTGCGGATTCTCATTCTGTCCTCAAGAGATTTTTTCTGGCCCTTTATTGTATTGATGGCCGAGATATACCCTTCCTCCTGAATCAGCTCGTCAACACGGGATGCAACACTTCGTTCCTTATCAATTCCAACCCCGATCTCCCGGGCTTTTTCCGTAAGCGATATGAATTCCTGGAGTTCCAAATTTAAAAGCTCCGCGTTCTTTCGATCCTTGGTCTCCTTGAGAACTGTTTCCATTCCACCTGCCAGTTCCAAAAAATCCCTGAATTCTTCTCTATCATAATGCTCATTGAGAGTGGTAAAGCGGGTTTCGATATCATCTGTTACGAGACCAAGACTCCGGGTCTCATCCAGGGACCTTTTTATCCTGGATAGCTGGGAGGTGGCCTTGTTCTTCAGAAATTCCTTCTGTGTGCTGCGAACTAGTTCCCCGGTGGACTGGCTCAGCTCCAGTGCCTCCTCATATTCCTTCTTCGCAAGCAAGTTGCGTGTTTTGTTGATAATGGAGACCGTTATCGAAACATCCATCCCCATCTCACGATTCTCGTTCACCATTTCCTCGATCTCATTAAGGAGTTCACCAACTTCCGAGGAGTACCGTTCGTGTCGGATTCCATCGATCCGATCGATCACCTCAAAGGACTCATCCAGAGAAGTTTCGTATTGTTTCTCACCCAAAAATCCCCTTGCTTTGCCAATATGATCTTTGATATTGGAAATGTCCTCGATGATGTCTTTGTTATCTTTCAAGTACCCTGTGGCTTCCTCGAGTTTATTCTCGGCCTTTACCATAAGCCTGGCATCTAGGTTATCCAGGGCATCGGCCCATTTTCCAATTTTGGTGTTGCCCGCAGCCATCATTTCCTGTATCTTGGTCGCGATCTGATCTCGGGTTAGCCATTGGTCATCGATCAGAATGGTCTCTTTACGCCTCTTTGGTGGGGAGCGCGATCTATTTTTTTTCTCGTATCCATTGGTCATGGTCAACACTTCGGTCTGTTGGGTGACTTTGAGAGTTGGGTGAGGAATTATTTTGTGGATTATTTACCATGGGATTTCCACCCTGAAGGGAGAATCCTCACAGCAGTTAGAATCTTCATCATAATTGGCCTAATTTCAGGTAATTCTGCTCTATTACCAATATAATATAATAATATGCGGTAGATTATTCCAAGATAGATAACAATTTATAAAGAAAATCTCTTCTATTTGTTCCGTTAGGCCACATGGTCGAATGGATTATATCGGCCGAAACACTACATAAATTTTAAATATGCCAAATTTGTTAATTTGGACCGATTTTTTTCGTGGAAAAACTGAATTACTGGGCCTTCAAGCCAAAGGATTTCATTAATATCTAACAGTGAAAAAATGACCCTACCAGTGGCAAGGATATTCGATGAGCACAAAGCTGTGGTTATCGATAAAGAAGATGGGAACCGGCTTTACGGTAAACACTGTTTTGGCCAGCCCTTGTCAGGAGGAGGGACGGCACTTACACTCATTGAGGCAGCTTACTTGGTGGAGCGGAATAAACTCTCTGTTATCATCCGCGACCGCCCGGTGGACTTTTCTCAGCTAATCGATTTTATTGTAAGTCAAACCGACACCGATTTTCACCGGTACGTGGCCTATCGCGACCTGAAGAACAGGGGTTTCATCGTTAAGTTCACCTCGCCCTTCGATTTTTCCCTTTATCCCGGGGGCAGTTCCATAAGGAGAAACACTTCGAGGAAATATGTGGACGTTTTCTCCGAGCGGCATCGTTTCATGCCGGATGCAATGTATGGGAAGACATTGAAAAGCCGGGAATTGAGAAAAATCTATCTCGTACAAATAGTGGATGAGGAAGGAGACGTTACATATTACGAAATATCCATTACTGATCCCCGGGGCAAGATCCCGCACATCTCCCCTGGAACTAAAGTAAAGGGAATACTGCTGGAGGGAAGTTTGATAGTATTCGACAAGGAAAAACTGAGAGACCTTTTCGAGAGGGAGTTCTTCGGACAGGTCAGAGAATCAACCCACCAGTTATCACTTGTGGAGGCCGCATTCCTCCTCAAGAAAAACATTCTCGAAGTATCAGCCAAGGATCCTCTAAACAAAAATGGAGAGTTAGGCGGTTCAATAAGCTTCGAACAGTTCATGGAACACGGAGAGAAATATGAAAGCGACCTCTCTGAAAGATATTTATTGTACGAAGAGCTGAAAAGACGCGATCTCATTGTTAAGACGGGTTTCAAGTACGGCGCCTATTTCAGGGCATACCGGGACGATCCGGAAGAAAACCATGCCGAATACCTGTTTCATCTTCTTTCGTCAAAAACAGGGAAGAATTGGCCGGACATCTCACGAAGTGTGAGAGTAGCCCACGGCGTCCGCAAGAAAATGATATTCGTATTTCCCGGAATTGATGAAAAAATGAAGTACCTCATGGTGCAGAGGGTGAAACCTAGTTGCTGAGGACAACGAGGACCCTGTCCGGACTGGACTTTATACTTTGTCAGACCGATATATATAAATAGATATGTGGTGTCAATGCTCTTGAATCTGGATAATTTAAATTACTGGGCTCTCCGAGGTTTTTCATGAATATAATCATATCCGGCGCTGGTGAAGTTGGCTGCTCAATCGCAGAAACCCTATCCAGAGTGGGTCACGAAATAACCGTTATCGAGCCGGACAGCACCGTCGTAGACAACTGCAGGGGACTTGATTCCAGACTCATCTGCGGCAATGGAGCCAAAGCTGAGATAATCGAAAGCGCGGGGGCTCGAGATGCTGATTTTTATTTCGGTCTCAGTGCTGATGACGAGGCTAACATGCTCGGATGCGTAATTGCAAAGTCCATGGGATGCACAACTCTGGCAAGGATCAACAGTTTGAAATACATTTCCGAACCCGTCTCGAAAAAGTTTGCTCCTATAGGAATAGACATCGCCATCTCACCAAAACTAGTGGTGGCTGACAAGATCGCTAAGATCATTGTGATTCCGGCATTGGTCAACCGCACGTCAATGGCAAAGGGCAAAATGATGCTGGTGGAAGCGAAGGTTCATACTGGTTCACAAATCTGCCACAACGCGATCCTGAACACGAAACTCCCAAAGGGTTTGATGATAGGAGCGATATTTCGGGGTGCTCACGTGATAATCCCGGACGGTAAGACCATTATCAGAAAGGACGACCATCTGGTAATGGTCATAGACTCCCCGGACAAGATGAAAAACATCGAACGCCTGATGGGGGAAGTTCACGGTAAGAAAAGAAAACGCATAGAAAGGGTTATGATCGTGGGTGCAAATGACATGGCGGTCCATCTCGCTAAACTACTGGAGGAGAAGGACGTTCGGGTAACAATGATCGAGAAACGAAAGGATAAGTGCCTGAAGGCGGCCGGGAAACTAAAAAAGACAGTGGTGATCGAAGGGGAGCCTACAGATAAGAAATTGCTTCTCGAGGAAGGTATGGAAAATATGGACGCGGTGGTTGCCATGACCCGCAGCGAGGAGTTCAACATACTCATAGCTCTCTTCGCAAAGATCTACGAGATCCCGAAGGTTATGTCACTTCTGTACAGGACCTCGCTGAAACCCATGATGGAAACCGTAGGTATCGATTTTGCGGCTTCCGTCAAACACCTAACCATCGAGGCAGTATTGAAGGAGATAGAACAATTGGATATTCTGCGTACCGTTACACTCCATGGTGGAGAGCTTATGGTTTTCGAAACAAAGGTTGCCAAACGTTCACGTGCATCGGGTAAAAAGATAAAGGACATCCGTCTTCCCAGAGGAGTGCTTATTGTCGGTATATTCCGCAAGGGTAAGACCCTGATCCCGGGCGGCGACGATCAGGTTCTGAAGGGAGACAGGGTCATAATATTCTGTTTTCAGGAAATGATGGAGCAGATCAACCGCTTGTTCAGGGGCAAAGGATTGATCCTATGAGATGGCGTGTGGTCATGGGGAACATAGGGACAGTTGTAAAATTCTTTTCATTTGCAATGTTCATTCCTCTGCTGGTTTCTTTGCTGTACTGGGAAGAGCCACTTATTAAGGGTTTCTACCCCATGAATGCATTGATATTCCTTTTCCTCATACTTTTTTCTGTCACCATTGGGCTGCTGCTTGAACGCGTTGGTATGCCTTCCGATTTTTCGGATACCGAAGCATTAGCCATTGTGTCCCTAAGCTGGCTGGTTATAGCCCTCATAAGCACCCTTCCGTTCATTCTCAGCGGCATGATACCCGGTTTCACTAATGCTTTCTTTGAATCCATGTCGGGACTGACCACCACGGGGGCAACTATTCTCGAGATACCGGCGGGCACCGATTACCTTGATAATTACCCCCACAGCATAATGTTATGGAGGGCTTTGATCCAATGGCTGGGAGGCATGGGAGTCATAGTACTTTCCGTGGCGATTCTCGCAAGATTCACGCAGGGGGGTATAAAACTACTCCAGGCCGAATCTCCTGGACCTACCCTTACCAAGTTGAAACCCAAGATAACCCACACTGCAAAGGTGATGTGGCTGGTTTACTGCGGTTTCTCCCTGGCCGAGTTCGTAATACTCTATATCTGCGGCATGAACGCATACGAGGCGTTATACCATACATTTACAACTATGGCCTCAGGGGGTTTTTCTTCCAGAGTCGGCTCAGTTGGAGAGTTTTCTGCTGTGATCCAGTGGATAATTACTTTCTTTATGATCGTGACCGGAGTAAATTTCGCCCTGCTGTACTATTCTTTCAGGGGCAGGGTGAAGGATATGCTGAGGGATGCTGAATTCCGCATGTACATGAGTGTTTTCCTGATATCCGCAGCAGTCATTTCCATTTGCATATATGACGCACAGAAAGGCATCCTGGACGCTGGACGCCATTCCGCGTTCCAGACCGCCTCCATACTGAGCACCACCGGGTACGCCACGGTAAATTTCGACACCTGGCCCGACCTGGCCCGGCTGATACTTCTCTTACTGATGTTCATTGGGGGTTCCGCCGGCTCCACGGGGGGTGGGATAAAGAACATTCGGATACTGATAGTGTTGAAGATATTGTGGCGAAAATTCAAGAAACTGGGCCGAGATAGGATGGTTATACCAATAAAGGTGGCCGGTACACCGGTACCCGAAAGCCTTCTTGATAACATAACTACCTTCTTCCTTCTCTACCTCCTCCTTTTCGTCGTGGGAACCGGTGTCATAGTCAGTATGGGACTGGATCTCGTATCCGGTGCATCCGCCGTGGCTGCATCCCTGGGAAATGTGGGCCCCGGTCTGGGAAGCGTCGGTCCTGTGAAAAACTATGCATTCATATCGAGCGGGGGTAAGATATTACTAGCCGTTTTGATGTGGGTGGGTCGGCTGGAGATATTTACCGTCCTTGCGATATTCAATCCTGGGATATACAAAAGGGAAAATAACATAAGCATGAGACGGCAAATATGAACGGATCATGCAGAAATAAGCCTGGCACAAAGCAGTGAGCGTCATCCCGACCGCCCGAAAGAATTTTTATGCAATAATATTAAATATTTGGTATTCATCTCTATTAATATCTATAATAGTGCAACTTTTTTGGGGAAGGAATTCATGTCGAAATTGTATTCGGTCACATTACTGGTCTCATTGCTTTTCCCCGGCCTGCTGTTCATAATAGCAATCGGGATAGAGGCACCGAGCGTGTGGACCGAAGGGGATTTTTCGGACGGAACCGCTCGAAATGTCTACGTTAGCCCCGAAGGCGAGGTAAAGCTGGCCACCATGGAAAAGGAGTTCGAGGACGACTTTTACGACGAGACAGATGTAAATGTAATTGAAAACCTCTCCCATGAAACGCAGGCCGGTAATATCAAAGTCATAAAGACCGAAAGAACTTACGGCGGACCGAATTCCGAATACGGTAAAAAAATTCGTCCCACTGCCGATGGAGGATACATCATTGTGGACACCACCGAATCAGAGGGTTCCGGTTACAGCGACGTATGGCTAATAAAAACAAATGAGAACGGCGATCTGCAGTGGTCGAAAACCTTCGGTGGAACCCAGTACGATTACGGAAAAGATGTCAGGCAAACGGCGGACGGGGGATATGTGATAACTGGTTACACCTACTCGTTTGGGAACGGTGGCCATGACGTTTGGCTTATAAGGACAGACGGGAACGGCAATTTGCTGTGGGACGAGACCTACGGTGGGGGAGGGAACGAATACGGCGAAGGGGTTTCCGAGACAAAGGATGGTGGTTTCATCATCGCGGGATGCGATTACCATGATGGAGACGATCCCTGGAGTGAATTATATGTCATAAAGACCGATGACCAGGGTAATCAGGAATGGAGCAATACCTTGGGAGATTGGGGGGACTTCAGCTGGGGTTTTTCGGTTGTTGAGGCAAATGACGGGGATTACGTGGCGGTGGGTTTTACGGAATCGTACGGCAATGGACGAAAGGACATATGGCTCTTAAAGTTTCATGCCCATGGCGGGCTAAGATGGCATCGAACCTTCGGCGGAGACGGATTCGAAAGGGGTTATTCGTTGGAGCAGACTGCAGATAAAGGATACATAATTGCAGGTTACACTTCGTCATACGGTAACGGGGGGAACGACGTCTGGCTCGTAAAGACGGACAAGGATGGCCAGGAATCGTGGAACCGGAAGTTCGGGGGGGAGAAGGACGATGAAGGCTATAGCGTTAGTGTCTGTGACGATGGGGGTTACATCATATCCGGCAGCACCTGGTCATTCGGAGCAGGGAATAGGGATGTTTGGATCATCAGGACCGATAACACCGGCACGAAATTGTGGGATAATACCTATGGAGGGCATAGCACCGATTACAGTGAATCGGTCAGCACGGCTGCGGATGGCGGATACATGATCTTAGGTACATCATATTCCTACGGAGCCGGTGAATACGACATCTGGTTGATAAGAACCGATCCAGCGGGGACCTGCCAGTTCACCCAGGGGTATTTCAGATCCACGAATCTTCTCATGTCAAGTGCAGCTTCCTTTGATAAGTTCGAATATTCGTGTACGATACCGAACGGAACCCAGCTCCTGGTTAGTTTTTCACATAATGAAGTTACTTGGCACGATTCCAATGGAATCCTCGGTGAAAAGGACAATCTTGTGGACGGAGAATGGGGGCTGAACCTGTCAGGGTTGAAATGGAACACTTCAGCATTCTACTACAGAATGGAATTCCACTCGCCGAATCCCGAAAGTCCCGTCCTGAAAAGTGTGCGCGTCACCTATCGTGAATTTCATCTGTCCGGCGATTACGAATCTGCGTTCATCGATAACGAGGAGTATCTCATATACTGGAAATGGCTAACCTGGTCGGAAACACGACCTCCGGGCACATGGCTGTTATTTCAGCTCCGTAGCTCACCAACTCTGGATGGGATAACGGCCGAATCCTATCTGGGACCGGACGGGAGCTCATCATCGTTTTATACTTACTCCGGCATGAACATCTGGGAAGGACATCACTATCACCGATGGCTGCAATACAGAGCCTATCTTGAAACTGAAGACAGCTCCACAAGCCCAGTGCTGGAAGATGTCCTGATCACCTACAACATACTGCCTGAGGCGGAAGCAGCTACACCGGAAGGTATTCAGAGCGGACACGTCAGGATCGATTATCTCCTTTATGACGGGGACTCGGATGTTCTCGATGTCATGGTGCAGTACCGTATCGGATATACGACATACCAGGAAGCGACCCCGGCTGCGGGAGGGGATGGCTTAGCGGCACTCAATTCCTCACCGGGTGGAGTATGGCATTCGTTCATTTGGGATTCGTCCCGCGATATCGGGAAAATTGACGAGGATAACATCTTCATAAGGATCACGCCCGTAGACGAGCATAGCGGCACACCTTCAACCACTGTAAGATTCACCGTGGACAACAAGGCGCCCGAGTTCATCTCAATTTCTCCCACGGATTATGTAAACTCGAGAGCGGTGAAGATAGTGTTGGAGACTGACGAGAACGCCGTCTTAAGATGGAGCGAGGCAAATCAGAGCTACAACCTTATGGCAAACCAGTTCACAGAGGGGGAGGGGGCAATGAGACATACTGCCATGGTAAACGCTCGGGAGGGGATCAATACGATTTACGTGAGCACAATGGATTCCTTTGGTAATTTTCAGACTTTCGGGACAAAGCTTGAATTTACAGTTGACACAAACCCACCGGAGAACATATCGATAATTATCAATAACGGTGACGAGTATACTAATTCATCCCAGGTCTCCGTATCTATTATGGATACAAGGAGCGGCACGGACGAGTACGAGATCAGAATGAGCAATGACCAGGACTTTCCCGACGTCCCATGGGGCCCATTCACAAGGGATCGTCTATGGAACCTCACCCCGGGAGACGGGCGCAAGGCCGTTTACGTTGAGCTGAAAGACAGGGGCGGTAATGTGAAAATGTTTCAGGGAACTATCATTCTGGACACCACGCCCCCGTTGTTCCTGATCACCGGCCCCGATACCGAGCAGGATTCATTATCGGTGAACATAAGCGTCACCACCAACGAGGGAGCCTATCTTCGCTGGTCCGCAGTGAATTCGAGCTATTATTCTATGAGCAATCTTTTCAAATGGGGTGCAGGAACCATCATTCATTCCACTCTGGTTAATGCATCCAACGGGAACAACACTCCGTATATTTCCGCCGTGGATCTTCACGGAAACTCAATGGAATCGGGGATGCCTCTCACATTCGTGGTAAACGCAAAAAACGGAGGTGATGGATCGGGGAAAGGGGATGATGAAAACCAGGCCGATGGCGACGGAATCAACTGGAAGTGCTGGATAATTGTTCTGATAATACTCAATATAATACTGTTCATTATACTGGTGATCAATAGAAGACGAAAGAAGGTCCGGGTAAAACCGGTTTCACAGGAATTCGGGCGTATCAGGAAGGAGGCGCTGTTGGAGTCGCTTCATACGGGAGGTCCTGCAGCGAATGCGGGGCGCTATTCCAACGATTCCGGATACAGTGTTTCGGCAGTTCCCTCCTATACGGTGGGAAAAACATACCTTCCACCGGTACAGCAGAAAATACTGCCTCCGGCCGCTCACAATCCGCCTGAAATACCCACTGCTGCTGCAATAGCGAGGGGGTACGCCCAGCAGCCGGGACCGGCGGCTTATCCCGGAACAACTGCAATAGTGCCGATAGATAAACCCGCGGTGATCGCCCCGTCCGCCCCTGCAAAACAGCCCGCCGCTCCCCAAAGCCCGCCGCCAATGGTGATGAAAAAACCTCAGACCGGAATTCCAGTGGAGTTGGATGAGGTATGGAATTTTGCCAAGGGGCCTACCGTGGAAAGCAAAAAGGTCACGCCATGGGAAGGGGTCTCAACCGGGAAAACCCAAGAGAGTAGATCCGATGATCGAACCGAACGGGACAGGGGAGGAGGTGGAGAAGCCCCCGTGGACCTGGCCTCACTGCTCTCGGAACTCAGGCAGGACATACCCACCCGTACAGCCTCGGTTGAAGTCCAAACAGCCGCCGAAGCCAAGCCTTCGGGTAAAACCACACCGGGAAGATATGCGGATAAGATATCTAACAGCATAGATTTCATTCTTGACAAGTATGAAGAGGATGAGGACGAAGAGGAAGAGGAGGAGGAAGAGAACAAGAAACCGCTGGCGAGCATTCCCATCAGGCAGATCGCCATCACAAGGAGGAGAAATACGAAATTTTGAAAAGTCATCACCTGGTTCAACTGGTCCCACAAAGGATACATGATAGCTTTTCGTATAGGAAAAATTAACCATGCGGAATACTGGCCAGGGACGGTGCATCTGTGGATTTGTTCCTGTACATAATATCCCTCCAGCAGTAAAATATGATAAATGTTGGGGAAATAGGGTGAATCTATTTATATTATAAATGGAATTAAACGGCCAATATTGTCTCTAGATATATCTCTATAGGAAGTGGAATTAATGATTGTAATTGGTAAGAATAGAAAGATTTCATGCCTTTTGTGTGGAATATTAATGATAATGGCAGTATTCTGCGGAACGGTAAGTGCCGAATCTTCGGATAAGGTGGATAGCTTCGGAGAAAAGATGCAGATCGACAGCCAATTTGTTCTCAAGAACGATAATATAATGACCAAGACTGGTTTGAATAATGCAGTTCCGAATGGACTCGGTGATCGAGATATCCTGGCTCCGTCCTCCCGAGGGAGGGGGGGTTGGTCCGCTGCCGAGAATTGGAATAACAAAACTATTTTGAACAATACGATACATGATATTGCCACCGGGGACCTGAACGGCGATGGTTTCGCGGACCTGGCAGTAGTAGGAGAGAATCATACCATTGCAACCTATCACAACAACCAATCATACGGTTTCAGAAGACACTTTGTGGATATTGACAATAACAAAAATTATACACGTGTAGCCCTGGGAGACGTCGATAATGACGGAGATCTGGACATCATGGTTTTTACGTGGCCAAATCCTCAACAGGAACCAACAGCAATTGACCTTTATCTTTATACTAACAACGGCGGAGGTAATTTCAATGCAAATGGGGGAGTTCACAAAGTTGACGTTGGTGGCGCTCAGGCGACCTTCGGTTTTTTATTATCGATGGTATTGGCTTCGGGAGATTTCAACAATGATGGAAATGCTGACTTCATATTGGCTATAAGTCACGAACATCCCACGGATCAAACAAATCCGTCGAGGGTTTCTTTGTTCTTCTTGCTGAACAACGGACAAGGGGGTTACGCGTCTACAAGCACTACGACAGATGCAACCAATACCGAATATGGGCTGCTCTATGTAAGCGTTTTATCAAAAGAAGCTACAGGAGACAACTTCGATGATGTAGTGGTAAATATCTACGGCTACGATGAATATAGCGAGGTAAACCCGAATTGGCATCCTGGAGAGGTAAGGGTCTACAAAGGAGGCGCACAAGGGATCATCCTACCAAACGCTCACTGGAGCTACAAGTATAATCAAAACGATGAATGGACCGTCTCTGTTGATGTTGGCGAGTTCACTGGTGATGCCAATCCAGACATATTGATCTCTACTGACGCCATGAACGGCAACGGGGAATGGAAGGACGGAAAAGTATGGCTTTCTACGGGGCAGGGAGCACAAGGTTACGGAAATCCTGTAGCGAAGGTCCCCGTGGTAAATCAGGGAGCCGGTTTTTCTCTGAAAGTGTACAATTTTGATGACGAAGACAGGGACGATTTCGTTCTGGGATACAGCTGGGACACCAACGCGGATAAAGTTGCTGATCGATGGGAGATCAGGATATATACCATTAATAACCAGGGAGCTTTCGGTCTGGAATGGTCAGACAACACAGGTCCCCAGGGAACTCTAAACGGTAAGGTTGGCCGTATATGGGCAGACGATTTCGATAACAGCGGTGCAGGAGACGTTCTCTATTCGGGAGAAGACCTGCGCTTGCTCGATATCAGAACTGGCTACGAAGCAGATAGAACCCCACCGGCAGCCATAACGGATCTCGCCGTTTCTCAACCTCAGGGGATGAACGATGACACTGTTAAACTGGCGTGGAGCGGTCCCGGGGACGACGAGAATTCAGGGGGTCCCCCTGCATACTACATTATACATTACGCGGATTTTGCAATCAATCTAGGTAACTTCAACACCACCACAAACGCATCCAACGCACCCAAACCCACGGGCCCCGGAAACACCGAAACAGTCCAGATAGATCAACTCGACTCCAGCACTACATACTATTTCGCCATACGGACCGTGGACGATGCCGGGAACTGGGCACCACTCTCAAACGTGGTAAGTTTCGGGATTCCCGATTATGTGGATCCGGACAGTATCAGCGATCTTACAGCTTCGTACATCTCAGTGGATGGAGAAATTGAACTTAGCTGGACCGCCCCCGGCGATGACGAGGATACCGGGACTGTGAACTCCTATCTTGTGGGATTCTCCGACACCAACATCCTGAGCTTCGATTCCGTGACCCTGATCAACACCGGTCTACCGACACCCCAGGCAGCCGGCGTCACAGAGTCAATGAGGATCGATATCAACAGCACGGCCGGTCTGGATTTCGACGAGACGAACTATTATGCTGTGATCGCAAAGGACGAAGCAGACAACGAGGGCGGACTCTCCAACGTGGTATCGGTGAAGCTGCCGGACATCACTTCACCCGACGCAGTTTCGCTTGTGGCGGCATCCGGCGATAACGACGGGGAGATCAAAATAAGCTGGCAGGCCACAGGTGACGACGGAGGAACCGGCAAGGCTGATTCATACGAGATGAGATATTCTTCCACCGTTTTCACAGCCGACGATTACGATAACGCGGCCCAGGTAACAGGGCTTCCTGCTCCGGGCAACTCGGGGTCCTCTGAAGAGTTCGTTATGACTGGTCTGACAGGTGGAACCTCCTATTATTTTGCTATGAAGGTGTTCGACGATGCTTTGAACCCATCGGTCATATCCAATGTAGCTTCCGCCCTGGCCACAGACGCCACGGCGCCCGCAAAAATAACCGGTATCGATCTGGCGGACACTCCCGGTGACAACGGCGGCTCCCTGAGCTTGACCTGGTCCATATCTCCCTCAACCGATTTCCAGAGTTACAGGATATACATTTCGAGTTCGGAGATGACGAGCCCGGATGAGGACAACTTGATTCAGGAGATAGACGACATTAATACGAGTTTATACAATATCACGAAAATAGGTGGAAAGGTTCTCACTGACGGAACCGAATATCATGTGGGGATCACTGCAGTGGATACAACCGGAAACGAGGGTGTGTTGGGAACGGCTAGCGCCGCAAGCCCGGTAGACGACCTTGCGCCGAAGATACGGTATTTCCACCCATCGAAGGTCTCACTCAAGCTCGAAGCCGACAGCGAGCAGACATTCAACATTACCGAGGAGTTCTATGACGATGAAACTAGAGATATAAAATGGTACGAGGATGACGATGAAATAAGGCGGGAAACTAAAAACATTTTCATTTACGATGTTCCATCAGGCATCGGGGAGACCCTTACAATCAAGGTGGAACTGGATGACGGTACCAACAAGGTAGAGCATAGCTGGGACATTGAGGTTGTGGACTTAGGCGAAGGGGATGTGGGGGATGACGACACCGGAGACGATGATGATACCGGAGATGACGATACGACTGGAGATGACGACACTACGGGAGACGACGATACAACAGGGGACGACGATACCACTGGAGACGACGATACTACGGGAGATGATGATGACGGAACAGATTTCTGGACCGATAAGATAGATATTGATGACGACGGATTGGACGATCGATGGGAGAAATTCTATTTCGGCGATACGGACTCTCAGGGCCGTTCGGGAAATCCCGACAAGGACAAGTACAACAATTTCCAGGAGTACATGAAAAGAACGGACCCTTCGAAGAACGACGATCCTACGGAAGGGGGAGCAGGTGAGAACACTGGTGAAATAAGCAGCGGCGATGATAATACTATGCTGTGGATCGTAATAGGGGCAAGCGTTTTCTTCCTCATTTTGGTAATAGTCTTCCTGATCGTGATCATCTCACGGAGATCGAAACGAAAAAGGGAGGACGAGGACGTGGTACCTACACCCGTGGAAATACCCCAGAAGGACCTTGAGGCGGAGGAACTCTACGGAAGGCCCCCATCCGAGGACGCTCCATCCGTGACAACTACGTACATCGAGGAAGACTCCGACGACATGGAAAGTATAGAAGTGGATCGAGATGCAATGGAATCCTTCTTTTCAACGGTGGACGATTCCGAACAGCCAGCCCTTCTTCCTTCCGGCGGACCCTTTGATGGGACCGAGGGACCAGGACTATTTGCCAGTATGAAAGCTGATCCGGAGGGAGAGGAATCATTCCAGGGACTAACGCGGGACATCCTTGCGGAAAAGACACCAAAGGAAGATAAATCCCTTTCGTTGGACTCCCTGTTCTCACCTATTATGGATGACGATGAAGAGGACGAGGAAGAATTAATAAGTGAACTGTCTCCAATGAAATCCGATGGGTTCGGAGACAATTTCCTGGATGATCTTCTCACACTGGTTCCCTTCGAAGATGACGATATGAAGAACATCACACCGGAGGAAGAAAGCGTCCGGATCGAGGAGACAGTCCCCAAAACCGATGAAGCCCCCTTGGAAGTCGCGTGCTACAATTGCAATAACAGCATACCCATCTACACTGATGAAAGACCTCTGATAATCACCTGTTCCGGGTGCGGTGCCCAGGGCGAGATCGAATAATCCAGGCAATATTATCGAATAACCACGACCGGAAACCCTGCTTCCCGCAAGATAAAAAGGAGGAGATACCATTTCTCTCGAAGATGATATGAAACAGAGTATAGTGATGTCCCTGGGGGGCTCGATAATAGTCCCTACCGACGGAAAGCTCGATCTTATCAAAAGGATCGCGAGACTGCTGGGGACCTACTGCGAGGCTTATCGTTTCTATCTGGTGGTGGGGGGCGGCAGGACGGCAAGGGAATATATCGGTTACGCCAGGGAACTCGGCGGTGACGAATCGTATCTCGACGAGATCGGGATAGCGGTAACCAAGCTGAATGCCATGCTGATGATAACGGCCATCGGGGAAAAGGCTGCGCCGGTGGTGGCGGAAAACTATGATACTGCCCTTCAGCTGGGAAGGAATTACGATATAGTGATCATGGGGGGAACCCATCCCGGACATACCACTGATGCAGTGGGGGCCATGCTCTGCGAGAGGTGCAGGGGCAAGATATTCATCAACGCCACCACTGTGGACGGGATATATGACAAGGACCCCGCCAAATTTCCAGAGGCCACGAGATTCCATGAGATCGATACCGGGGAGCTGTTGAAGCTCCTTATAGGGACTTCGGCGAAGGCGGGTCCGAATGTTGTTATGGACCCGATCTCCGTACGGATACTTGAACGTTCGAGGATAGAGGGATTAGTACTGGACGGAAGGAACACACGGGAGCTGGAAAAGGCCATACTGGGCGAGAATTTCGTGGGGACCAGGATCATACCAGCGGAACAATAAGGAGGGGAAATATTATGCCAAACCGGAAAAAACGTGCGATAGACGACATACTGAAGGATGAAAGCGCCATAATCAAGGACATGGTGGAAAAGAAAAGGGGGAAAAAGACCCATAAAAAGGACAAGGAAAAGGAAAAGGGTACCAGAATAATTCAACACAAGCACTGCATAGTCTGTTTCAAGGCGATAGGGCTTGGCCGGGATTACTGCACCGACGAGTGCAAGGAGATACACGTCGCGAAGATAAAGAGGCAAAAGAGAATGATGTACATTATGTACGGTGTGCTCGCGGTAGTTTTCGTTCTTGTTGTTTTAACGTCGTCGAAATAAACGATATGATCAATAATAGATCCGTCCTTCCCATTTTTTCCACTGCGGGCCGGATAATATCCATTACGGGTGAGACGGTTGAAGGAGAGTCGTGAGAGAGAATCCCCCCGAAGCGGCACCTGCGTTGGCGGCACTTTCGATATTCTGCACGACGGTCACAGGGAACTATTGGGAAAGGCGGCGGAAGCAAGTAACGATGAAATTCTTCTCGTTGGTATTACGTCCGATGAACTTGCAGCATCAGGGCGTTCGCGAAAGGTCCGCAAGTTCTCCGAGAGAGCTGATGCGGTTTCAATATATCTAAAACGGCTTGGGTGTCGTTTCGAAATAGTGGAAATTCATGATTTTTCCGGGCCCGCGGCCACTGAAGCCGGATTGGACACCATTGTGGTATCGTCGGATACCCGAGAGAACGCCGAAAGGATCAATTTGATCAGGAAAGAAAAGGGTCTGGCGGCCCTGAGGATAATATCCATAGATTTGGTTTGCGGGGAGGATGGTGTTGTGCTAAGTTCTACATTGCTCGCGGAAAAAAGTGTTGTCAAGTAATAAGAAAACAGAGAACTTCAACTTGGTTTTCCCTTCCTACAATCCCAAAATCTTGGCTATATGCTCCAAGGTCAATTCTCCATTGTTCATTTCCTTAAGTTTTCTGAGAACTTGATCACGCTTGTAATATAACGAATAGAACCACATGGGTCCGATACACAGAAGGGTCAAAAAAATGAGTATGCTTATGGTTCTTCCCCGATAATGCAGATTGATGGGAAAGGAAATGAGGTCCCCGATCAATATGGATACACCATAGAGCCTTATGGACCGGTGTATTGCCGATGTCTTGAGAGTGATATACAGGTACGCATCATGAATTCACCCTCTTTTTTTTCATCACGAAAAGCAGTCTGAACCAAAGGATTATCGATCAGTGCATCCTTCACTTCCGGATCGAGCTTGTGTTCCATTTCACCATTTCCTCTGTTTTCTGGAATGTGCGTAATTATTATTCTATATACCCAGTCCTATAATTAAATCTCACGTTTCGGGAGGACAAAATTGTAAAAAAGTGGGTCTGTTCGAGAAATGAAGAAAGCTATTTTGTACAATTCATTACATAGAAACAAGTTTCCGAAAATTATGCCTGCATGTTACCAGATAGTTCAGACCAGAAATAATAAATAGTTACGAAACGTTATGTTTTGTAATGAAGCGGAATCGGCCCTCGGCGTATGCCTACGGCCGCCGATTCCGCACACATTGTCAAGCTGAAAATCTCGACATTTCGTCGAGCCTTGACCGCACCCCGTTTGCGGGGTAACGTCCCCGCAAATACAGATGTATGTCCCATACATCAGGAGCGGGCAAGTCAGAAGAGCCCGCAGGAAACCAAAGGTTTGCGAGGGCTCAGGCGTATTTACGATACGCCGGAATGAAATGGGAGTCCGCAGGGGTCATTAGGATTTTCACCATTGACAATATAAAACATAACAGGTGAGCATAATGGTCCAGGCAGTAATCAATCTGAATGAGCACGAGAACAGGGTTATTAACATTGTAAAGGGCAAGTTTGGCTACAGGAATAAATCAGAGGCCATAAACCATATCATTCACGAATTCGAGATGGAATTGCTAGAACCCAAACTTCGCCCAGAGTATATCGAAAAAATAAAGGAGCGGGAAAAGGAGCCTGTTGTGAAGATTGAGAACTTCAAAAAGCATTTCGGGTTGGAATAATGTACTCAGTCGTTTACAGAAAATCCGTCGAGAAGATTTTTTTCAAGATCGCCCGTAAGAACCGAAAACAGCTTGAGATAATCTATCGGAAGATAGAGGAGATTCAGCAAAATCCGCATCACTACAAGAATCTCAAAAGACCGCTTCAATACCTTAAGCGTGTCCATGTTGACAGGAGCTTCGTACTGGTATTCTCGGTAGACGAACTCAATATGACGGTTGTGATCGAGGATTATGACCATCACGATAACATTTACAATAAATAGACATTGATCAGCTATTCACTTTCTTCCTCCAACCTCCCCCAGTACTCCACCATTTTCTTCTTCGTCAAGCTACCACTCCCCTCGCTCCTCTTCACTCTTGCTATGGGCAGCGCACGATGGAGCATCTTGTGATGCTCTCCGCATAATGAAATGCAGTTTCCGGGCTCGAACTCCGCGCCACCCAGATAGATGGGAACCACGTGATGGACGTCCTTCGCCTTTTGATGGATCCCGCGTTTTAGGCACTCCTGACATTCGTAGCCGTCCCGGTCGAGGACTATTCTTTTCAAACGGTCCCAGGTTACCTTCTCGCGGAAGCTCATGGCAGGGGGTTCGCTGACGTACTGATCGCAGCACTCTTCGCTGCAGAACTTGATCTGTCCAGTAGGCAGTTCCTTCCCGCAGCACGCGCATTGTCCCTTTCGGTATTCGGGATATCGCTTTCCCTCGAATTTGTGCACCACAGTGCCAGTAGTGGTTCGTTGTGCCATTTGGAATCTGCTCTCCTTTATCGATTGTACGTCCATTTGCCCCCTTACTCATTTCACCCGGTCCGATGATAATAAGACTCCGATATTTAACCGCTATTGTTGTGAAACGGATGAGAGGGTAACCCTCTCATTGTCGGCGAACCGCCGATCTATTGTGATCTTGATCTTTTAATATTAGTAACGAGGCCCGTGTATGCCTAATGGCGACGGGCCTCGGAATGAAGAAATATTGGAATGACTAAAATCTCTGCAAATTACGATATTATAAAACCAAAAAGAAAGATATTTCATAAAAAAGATTATTCGGGTTAGCAATTCACAATTATGCAAGCGGGGGAAATCGAATGGCTGCTAAGAAAAAAAACGCAAAGGAAACTGGAGAACTGTCCATAGAAACTGAAAATCTTTTCCCGATAATCAAGAAATGGCTGTACTCGGAGAAGGACATCTTTTTACGTGAACTGGTGGCGAACTCTCTGGACGCCATAACCAAGCTGCAGAAGATAATCAGCTTCGGGGATTATTCCGGCTCCATTGAGCCGCTAATCAGGATCAAGGCCGATACGGATAAGGGAACCCTCACTGTGAGCGACAACGGTCTCGGAATGACCCGCGAGGAGATCGGGAAATACATCAACCAGATCGCCTTTTCCGGCATAGAGGATTTCGTAAAGAAATACCAGGAAAAGGACGAGAAGGACCAGATCATAGGATTTTTCGGTGTGGGTTTCTATTCTACGTTCATGGTGTCGAGCAAGGTGGAGATAATCAGCAGGTCGTACCAAAAAGGCGCGACGGCAGTAAAATGGAGCTGTGAAGGCACAACTAAATACTCTCTGGAACCGGCGGAGCGTGAAGAAGTTGGCACAGACGTGATACTCTACCTCGACGACGAAAACAAGGATTACCTGAAAAAATACGAGATCAAAAAGATCATATCGACCCACTGCCAGTTCCTGCCGGTGCCTATCGAATTCGAGGACGAGAAGATCAACGAACCGGATCCTTTATGGAACAAATCGCCCTCCGAGGTAACTGATGATGACTACAAGAAATTCTACCGGGACCTTTACGGAACTTTCGAGGAACCGTTATTCTGGATACACCTGAACGTGGATTACCCATTTGAGCTGAAAGGAATTTTATATTTTCCTAAACTGAAGCGCGAGATGGAAGCCCCGGGCCAGCAGATACGGATATACTGCAACCAGATGTTCGTCACCGATCACTCGAAGGAGCTTGTTCCCGATTTTCTTACCCTTCTGCAGGGTGCGGTGGATTCACCCGACATCCCGCTCAATATTTCCCGATCCATGCTCCAGCGCAATCCAACCGTGATGAAGATAGGGCGGCTTATCGTACGGGAGGTAGCGGGAAAGATCAACTCCATGTACAAGGACGAACGGGAACGATTGGAAACCATTTGGCCCGACGTGAATTCGATACTGAAGTACGGCACCTTGCAGGACAAGAATTTCTACGGGAAGATAAAGGATTCTTTCATTTACCTCAGCAGCGCAGGGGGCTATATAACCCTCACTGAGTACCTGGAACGTAACAAGGAGAAGAACGAGAACACTGTGCTATATGCCACCGACAGGGTGAAGCAGGCCACGTATCTGGGTCTGGTGGAAGAGAACGGGCTCGAAGCGTTGATCATGGATTCTCTGCTGGACGTACATTTCATACAATTCCTGGAAAGCGAGAACAGTGAGTTACACTTTTTGAGGGTTGACTCGGATATAAGCCGTTTCTTGAAAAAGGACGACGAAAACGAAGAAGCAAAAGAAGGCGAAAAAGGTACTAAGGATGAAGAAAAGATCGAGGAAATATTCAAAAAATACCTCGGTAAAGAGGAAATGATGGTTAAGGCGGAGATGCTGACAAGCGAGAAGGTTCCCGCCATGCTGGTGGTGGAAGAGCAGATGCGCCGCTACGAGGATATGAGCAAGCTGTTCAAGACGGGAACGATACCCTTCCATACCGGTCACGCCCTTGTGGTGAACCTGAACAACCCCATAATAAAAAATATCCTGAAGCTGTACCGGGGCCGCAAGAAGGACCGGGAAGAAAAGATGAAGAGATTATGCGGAAACGTCTATGATCTGGCTCTTCTTTCGCAAGGAAAATTGAAGGGAGATGAACTTACGGCCTTTATCAAACGGTCGGAAGATGTGCTGGAAAGCTACGGGTCGTAGCATCTCAAATCGGGTATGGGCGAAAAAAGGGAGAAAGATGGAGCATATTATGAGATATTCATAATGTCAGATTGATACCGAAATACCTTCAATGAAAAATCTATTTAATAATCTAGACTTTTGCGTTTTGCCAGTTTATCTTCATAAAGAGGGCCTGCGAGCTCCAGCCAAACGCAGGCCCGACCCCTAAATAAAATAAAGAAAGTTGGGGGCAATCGCCCCCACTGGTCGGTAGCATGCCGACCATTCATAGTATCTATTTTTGGTAGTATCGTGTACGAGGCCTGTATTCACCTTATTATCCGCAGGCCCCGAGTCCCAAAACCTTCTTCCCATGTCTCTCGAAATAAATACTTCACAAAAGTCATGTTGTGCCATGTTATTGAAAAAACAAAAGGAAATTGTTAAATATTCATACTTACAATGAAATAGTCAACCCTTCAAGTATAGAGATGCTCTTTAGTCAACGCAGCCAGTAAAACATTTTCTTGAATCATTTGCCTGGATATAAATGGGCCGATAATATGAAGATCACTCTTAAATCGGTAATAATTGCTATTCTAATAATCGCCCTGATAGGAATGTCAATTTTAGTTTTATTTCAGACGGATAAAAGTGAAGATAAAGATATGTCTGTTGCTGAATTCAATGACACTATTAGTTATGTCGGTGGTTTACATACCAAGAATTATACTGCAGGCGATATCATTACTATTAGAGACCGAGTTTATAATGTTGAAGTCTTTGAAATACCCGAAATAGAAATCAACACAACCGATTATTGGGAGCAGTTTTACAGTGACTTTACAAAAAATACATTACTATTTACACGGGTTACTTTTTCTGATAATGAAACACTAATATTTAGTGTAAATCGAACGGAGCAGTTTGTCGTTGGAAACAATATAAAATTTAAAATACCAATTAATAGTTACAACTTTGTACCAAATCATATCATAAAAGACGTCATCGATCTCGCGGAGTGCCACTATAATAAATTTTATTTAGAGTTATATGAAACAATCAAATGGTATGCCATAACTGTTCAGTATAATTTTACACTAGAAATTGAAGAATTAAATGATGATGTGTGTTTGATAAATATTACATCTTTTTATTATAAACCAAAACGAGCCTCGCCTAACCTATGTGATATAAGTATATCTTTTTGGGAGAATGAAATTAAAAAGGATGAATTTATCGGTAATGGAATTGGTTCAAACGAGGGAGGGCATTATATAAAATTTATTTTTGGAGAACATGGCTATTGGGTAGGTAACAAAATACAAATTTCGTACTCAAAGCCAGGACTGCAGAATTATGAGTTCAAAATACAACTTCGTTATAAATATCCAATACCAGAGTATGAAAACGGACGGGTTATAGGAAATATCCAATGGGAGATATAAATCAGATTCACCCACCATAACTTTATGCATCCTAGGGGATAATCCAAAATACACAATAATTGTAATCTATACATCACAATAATTACGGATTATTGTAAATACCTTTTACTTAGTAAACTTGAAATACTTAGTAATCAATATTCATTAATAGGTGACCATTTGTTAATAGAAACGAAGATCTCCAAGGGATATTCGACTGTTGTCCCGGCTTACGTCAGAAAAAAAATGGATATCGAACCGGGGGATATATTGATCTGGGAACTGGAAGGTCGAGAATTAAAGGTTCTTCCACGCAAGAATGTAGAACTGGAAAATATCATCGGCATTATCGATGAGGGCGGAGACGCGGTGGAATCCAAAAAGAAGGTTCAACGGGGTATGAAATGATATTTGTTGATTCTTGCTTTTATATCGCTCTTGCAGACAAGAAGGATCAATGGCATACTAAAGCCAGAAATCTGACCAAATATGTTGAAAACAAAGAAACTGTAATTTCCGATCTCATAATATCCGAGGTACTGACCGAAATAGGGAAGAGGAGCGGAGGGAAGAAAGCTCATCAGATTTTTGAATATTTTATCGATAATTGTGAAATTATCTATGTCAATTCAGACTTGCTGGTGGAAAGCGAATCACACTTTTTAAAATTTGATGGTACTCTGTCCCTGGCCGATGCGGTGTCTGCAACTATCATGCTGCAAAAGGGCATCTGGGATATTCTTTCATTCGACTCGGATTTCGATAAGGTTGACGGGATCAATAGAATATGCGAATAGATATTGACATTATCAGTAAGTTTTACAAAATCCGGTACAAAACCAGTTGAGCATTGGAAATTATAATTATTATAAGCCATATATTTCAATAATTACGAAATATTGTAAAGTGTACCTATCGTTATTTTGATAAAATTGTAAAGTAGAAATAACAAATTTAATAAATTATGATCGCATTTAAAAGTCCATGGATGCAAAAACGCTGACTGTCTATAATCCCTGGTGGAACGTGGGAAAGGTTCCTGAAGCTCTGCTCCTGCCTTACCGGCGTAAAGTATTCAAGGATCTTCTGCAATGGCTTGAAGGAAAACGGATATTGGGCATAGTTGGTCCCCGAAGAACGGGTAAGACCACGATCATGTACCAGCTAATTCAATATCTGCTCACGGAAAAAGAGATAGACCCTCTGCAAATTCTATATCTGTCATGCGATGATCCTGCATTCGGGGTCTTCGACATTCAGAGCATGTTCGCCACCTACGAAGAGAATCTTCTTCATGAAAGCATCACTCATAAGCAGGTATACGTCTTTATTGACGAAATTCAGTTTCTCAAGGATTGGGCGAGATGGCTAAAACGCTATCACGACCTGAAATATCCGGTAAAATTCATCATTTCCGGGTCATCCGCCACCTATATTAAAAGCAGGTCCAAGGAATCTCTGGTTGGTAGAATTGTCGAGGAAGATTTCTATCCCTTCTCGTTTGCGGAATATATCGAATGTACCGGGAACATGGTCTTTGACATCTCATTCGACGAACTTTCCAGAGGGGATTTCTCAAATCTTGATACTGTCAAACTGGCATCCTTTACCACCCAGTTGAAGACAGCCCTGAACGAATACGCGATCAGGGGCGGTTTCCCGGAGTATTTCAACGAAAAAACATTCCTCATCTGGTCCCGCCTGATAAGATCGGATATAGTGGATAAAACGATATACAAGGATCTGGTGCGACTATATGATATCAAAATGCCCTCGCTGCTCGAGAGTCTTCTTGTCTATCTGGCAGGTACATCATCAGGCATTTTCGTCCATACGAAGGCTTCGGACATGCTCGGTATCAGCAGGCCCACTGTGGTCAATTACATGGAATACCTTAAATCCGCTTTTTTGATCGACGAAGCAAGAAAATACAGCAAGAGTGCCGCCAGTGAAGCCCGGAGTGCCAAAAAAACTTACATGATCGACAGCGGTTTGATGAACAGTCTTCTTGGCGAACCCGAGCTGACCGATCTGAACAAGGGCAAGATCTTCGAGACACTGGCGTTCAATCACGCTCGCTCTCTGGCCGATTCGGTCCATTATTGGCGACATGGCACGACGGAAGTGGACCTTGTTCTCAGTAAAAATAATATTGTGACACCCATCGAGGTAAAGTATCGGGAGAACATATCAAAAAGCGATACGAAAGGCGTATGTCGATTCATGGACAGGTACAAATGCCAAAACGGCATCGTACTTACAAGGGATACACTCGAGAAACTGGGTTCAGTGACGCTTCTCCCCGTGTGGCTCTTTCTTATAAGCCGGTAAGATTTTGATGAACTATTGATAGGATCACTTTTTCTCCACAAAAAGCGTTATATCGCGGTCCGGAATATTTATGGTATCGACCCTTTTTCCGCTCAGCGTCATGGCTTTCTCAAAAACCAGAAACTCCCCAGGCACCTCCACGTCGCCTTTTCCGGGGATGTTCACAAAGAAGCCGTCACCATTAGCCCTCTCCCACGCCATCACCGGATCGATCTTTTTTACTGACTGAAATATGTACCTTGCGTCCCCCTTGAAGTGAGGTCCTATTTTCGCAAAATCTGATTTCACCCCCACCACCGCTTCCTCCATACCGCCCTTGTCCACGAATTTTATACTGTCAGCCACCATGGGTGAGAGCATATCGTCAATTGAATCCCTGATAAGTTCCTGATCGGCAATAGAGACCATGACCTCTCCCAGAGGGGTGTTAAGAGGCATTTTCGACTCCGATTTAAAGGCACGTACCGCTGAGGTCATCTCCACCACTACACTGCCTTTCTTCTCCCCCTCGTCGTCCCTTAAAATTGGTTCCGGCCACTGGGAAACATGAATGCTTTTATCTCCCTCAGTGTCAATGTAGATATTGTGGAATAGCTCTTCGGTGACGTGGACCAGGAAGGGCGCGAGTAATTTGATTATTCCCAATCCGACCCGGTACAGAGTGAATAAAAGCGCGCGGTCGTTTCCCGCGTATATCCGGTTCTTCACTATCTCGAGATAATGGTCCGCAAGACGATGCCACATGAAATAGACGGTATCCCGGACCGACCTGTCGAACCTGAAACGATTCATCTCCTCGGTACAACCCTCCACCAGTTTTGAATATAACGAAAGAAGCCATTTATCGATAGGATGAAGATCGTCCCCTACCTGTTCCAGGGTAATGGAAGATGCCTCGGCCCCATTCTCCCTCCCTTTCGTTACGGCCAACGAGATCAACTGCTGAATGTTGTACAGCTTCCTGGTGATATGCAGTCCGCGTACTATATCCTGCTGCCGGAAAGCGTTATCCCTTCCAAGAGCGCAGGTGGTGGCATAATATCTCAGTGGTTCGGCCCCGCTCTCATTCAATATCTTCAGGGGATTGATAACGTTACCCTTTGAAGCGTGCATGGGCGAGCCGTCTGCAGCCAGTATAAAACCGCCCATCATTATGTCCTTCCACGGTATGCTATCGCAAAGAAGTTTGCTCCGAAGAATCGTATAGAAAGCCCAGGTGCGGATAATATCGTGTGACTGGGGCCTCAGTGACATCGGAAAGAATTTTTCGAATTTTTTGTCGTCGCGAAGCCAGAATGTATTGAAAAGAGGGGTTATGGAAGAATCCATCCATGTATCGAAAACCTCCTCCGAGCCACGCATACTGCCTCCGCAGTCCTCGCATTTCTCTTTGGGTGCCGCGTCGATGGTGGGATCGATATAGCAGTTCTCCTCCACGGGAACATCGATATGGCCGCAGTCCTCGCATTCCCAGGCAGGGATAGGCGTTGCGAAGTAGCGCTGTCTCGAAATTACCCAGTCCCAGCTGAGCGAGTTGACCCATTCCTCCAGGCGGATCCGCATGTACTCAGGGAACCATTTTATCTCGTCAGAGGATTTCAGCACGTCTAGACGGAAGGGAAGGGTCTTTAAAAACCACTGCTTGGATAGAAGAAACTCGATGGGAGTTGAACAGCGCCAGCACATCCCCACATTCTGTTCCAACTCCTCCTGCTTCCAGATGGTACCGGTGGATTTCAGATCCTCTATTATAGCTTTTCTCGCATCCTCAAGATACATTCCCTGGTACTTTCCTGCTAACTCTGTCATGTTTCCTTGTTCGTCGATACCCATTTCCATCTTCAGGCCATAGTTGAACACCCAGTTCAGATCGTCCTTGTCCCCAATAGTGCATATCATTACCACGCCAGTCCCGAAGTCGGCGTCCACCTCGTCATCCAGTTTCACAGGCACTTCCCTGTTGTAGATAGGCGTTATTAGTGTCTTGCCCCGAAGCTCTTCAGCTCTCGGGTCATCCGGACTCAATGCCACCATCTGGCAGGTACAGAGCAGTTCGGGTCGCGTAGTGGCTATTGGTATTTTCGCCCCGGTCTCCTTCTCGGTGAAATGATAATAGTTCAGCTTGGTGGTCCGGTCCTGGTACTCCACCTCCGATTCAGCGAGAGCCGTTCCGCACCGTGGGCACCAGTTCACAGGGAACCGGTCCTTGTAGATCAATCCCTTGTTGAACAGTCGGATAAAAGATATCTGTGTCAGACGGCGGTAGTACTTGGCGTTCGTCTGGTAGTAAACCGAGGGGTCCATGGACTCGCCCAGTATCTTGAACTGCCGTGTCATCTCCTCTATGTTGCCCTCCGCGAACTTTTCGCACAGACCGATGAACTCATGGCGATCGCAATCCTTCATCCTGATTCCGTATTTTTTCTCCACATTCACCTCTATGGGCATACCGTTAACGTCGAAGCACAGCGGGAACATGACATTCTTGCCCAACATCCTGTGATATCTTGCTGCGAAATCGATGTGTGTGTAATGGACCGCATGTCCGATATGAAGCGGCCCTGAAGCATACCGTGGAGGATTATCTATGGAATACACTTCCCGATCACTGTCAGGATCGAAGTGATATATTTCCTCCTTCTCCCACCAATCCTGCCATTTCTTCTCGATCTCGATAAGGTTCAAATCGGTCATTCTTTCTCCTCTTAAACTTTTTGTCGCATAGATATGTCTGTAAATGAAAGGCGGACGCGAGGGGATTCGAACCCCTGACACCTGGCTTAGGAGGCCAGTGCCCTATCCGGGCTAGGCTACGCGCCCAAACATGTTGGGGAATGGGGTGTGGTTTTGGGCGTGTTAGTTGCGCCGCAAGGTGCAACAAGACGCGCCCATTATAGGCGAATGAATATGAGCGAATAATGGGCAAGTAGGAAGTAAACCGCTAGGTTTGCCTTCCAGACGCGCCCATTACGAATGAATGAAATGAGGAAATGTTTATGACACAGGAATAAACCTATGGTTATTCGATTATTTTGCGGAAATGAGATTAGGGCAATACGAATTATTATATTAAAGTTTTAAGCAATGGTTTTATTGGGAAAAGATATTGATTCAATACTGTAATTTTTTATCAAACCGGGCAAAATCTATTTAGATATTCCGTTATATAGCCGAGAACGGAGGCCGTACCATGTCAGACCAAACAGATGAAGTATTTCATGCCCTAGCCAATGTCGATCCATTGGGTGAACCCGTACAGCTATGGAATCATTTTTTGAACATCACCAAGATTCCCCGATGTTCAAAACACGAGGATAGGATCAGGGAATTCATTGTTAAATATTCTGCATCGCTCAAACTTCGGTGTGATGTGGACGCCGCCGGAAATGTGTTGGTGAAAAAACCGGCCACCCCCGGAAAGGAGAACTCTCCCGTGCTTATCCTTCAGGGGCATATCGACATGGTATGCGAAAAGAACGAGGAAGTACAGCACGATTTCTCGAAAGACCCCCTGAAATTGCGTGTCAAGGGAGATTACCTCTACGCCACCGATACGACGCTGGGTGCCGATAACGGTATAGGAGCCGCCGCCATGCTGGCCATAATGGAGAATACTAGCATATCCCACGGGCCCTTGGAATTCCTTTTTACCATTGATGAGGAGACAGGTCTCACCGGTGCGTTCCAACTACAGACGGAATTTCTCGTAGGTCGACGAATGCTCAATCTAGATACCGAAGAGGAGGGAGCCATCTATGTTGGATGTGCAGGAGGGGGCGACAGCAAGGTGTTCTTGCCGTTGGAATCCGAGAACGCGGTAGAGAGTGCCGGGATCAAAATAAACGTTACTGGCTTACTTGGCGGACATTCGGGTGTGGACATACATCTTGGAAGAGCCAATTCCAACGTTCTTCTCGCAAGGACTCTGAAGGCGATATCAAAACAGGTCGATTATCTGCTGGTAGATATAACTGGGGGAACCAAGCGCAATGCCATACCGCGCCAATCCTCGGCGCTGCTGCTTGTGAAGCCTGGCACCGACATCTCACTACTGGAACAGACGGTGGCGAACAGCCTGGAAGGTTTCAGGAACGAGTTCACCGTGGAATCAAATATTATCGTGGAAGCTATAAAAAGCGACATCCCCATCGAACGCTGCTTCAACGCCGCTTCCACAAAAAAGGCCGTCGACCTTCTTCTCTCTCTTCCCAATGGGGTTCAGGCAATGTGCCAGGATATACCGGATCTGGTTGAGACCTCCACCAATCTCGCCATAATTAGCATACATAACGACAGACTCACGGTGGAATTGAATTCCAGGTCATCCGTGGAATCCGCTCTCGAATGGGCTCTCGATCATATCAAGTCAATATCGTCGCTGTCTAGAGCAAGGTTCAAGAAAGGAGGCAGTTATCCCGGCTGGAAACCGGATATTTCATCATCCCTCCTGGAAACGTTGAAGACCACACACAGGGACGTACTGGGTACAATACCGGAGATCAAGGCGATACATGCAGGGTTGGAAACGGGAATAATCGGTGAAAAGTTCCCAGGAATGGACATGGTTTCCCTGGGACCGCAGATCGAGCACCCGCACTCTCCTGAAGAACGGGTGAAAATATCGTCTACAGCTGACTTCTGGAAACTTCTCATAGCCGCTTTGGAACGTTTATGAATCACCCACAGATGGCCACTATCGTTCCGGCCGGAGATACGCCTCCATCCTCGAAAACCTTTGGGTTTTCTACGGATGCATCTGTGGGTTTCATCCGTAGGGAACTTGTTCCCGTGGATGCAGATGCATTTCCAATGCATCGGAATGGAATGGGCATTCTGCTGTTTCCTGACATGAAATCAGAGATTTCATTAAGGTTCGGTGAATTTTATTCACCTTCACCCGACGCAATATCGAGATATTGCTAGGCGACAGTGAAACAACTTTTCACTTAGCCCTAATTGCATCTGTGATGCAATGTCGGGGTTAATAGAAACTCGTTTCTATGTCAACTGCGGATAAAAAAAATCATCTCCATCGCTGGTAGCGTCTCAAAAGATTCAGCAATAGGTCCCTGACTCTTTCATCGAAGAGACCTTCCTCGAATTTATTGTTTATGTAATCCTTGGCTTCAAAGAGGTTTATTCTCGAACCCTTGGAGAAAAGGGTGGCTATGAACGAGGGGACTGCTTTGGGATCCACCTTTCCTGCTTCCAGGGTTTTTCTTAGATCGTACTTGAATTCCAGTTCCTTTCTGAGATTGAGCATCGGCTGTTTTTTCGATTTGGGACGCTCAAACTTTCTCTGATACGGGGGTCTTCTGTTCAAATTATTACCTCTTTTTAAGCAAGGATATTTCCTATTTTCCTTTGAGTTTTCCAAGTATTGTAGTTATAATGAGTATAAGGATCATGGTGACAAAGGAAAGTATCACACCGACGAAAAGTACGCCGGCTCCCAGCATGATGTATGCGGAGAAATACTTCATATAATCAGTCTGTCCAATGGCCACTAGAACGATGTTTACCACAAGAAAGATCAATGCAATGATCCCGGCCCCTTTCCAGGCGCTCTTGAGATCGGGGGGGGAAAGAGACATATGAAGGGAAATGCAGGAAGCTACCACGAAGAATACCCAGAATTCCCAATGTCCATAAGTTCCCCATCCTTCGCTCCAGAATATTACCTCAACGGTGGATTTTACGGTCTCCCAGAGCATGGTTACGTAACCCATGAAATTCAAATCCGCCCCCGAAGCATGAGTGTGAAGTGTCCCGAAAAAACCCGATCCCTTGGGAAGGAGAAGCCAGATCAACAAGGCGATGATGGTGGAGCCGAGTATAATGGGGCCGGTGCCTATGAAAAGATAGCCGATATTGTTGTATATGCTGCCCTTGCAACTGTGCTTGACGTATCCGAGAGTATAGCCGCCCGATTCGTCGCGTTCCGGTTTGAATGGTACGAACTCGTGGATCTTGTGCCCAAATAACAAACAGAAAAGAGCATGTCCCGTTTCGTGAATTGGCGTCCCCAACCAGCCAGTCGAGAAGATAACGGCCTTGAAACTGAATATCCTCATAAGCATTTTGTTACTCATCTTCTCAAAGAAAGCAATAAGAAACCCCACTGCCAACAAAGGTCCGAATAGAACGAGCATCTGTGTTACCGTCGCTATTACGACATTCAGGATGAACTCGAGTATGGGATTCATCTGATCACCTTTTTTTAGGTACCGGAGTAAAGAATATATTCCACTTTTCCGCTCCCGGCGGACTATGACGGTTTATGAACGGATTGATATTATATATAATTTCTGTGGTAAAGGAACGTCTGACGGTGCACGTTATATCCGAACCCCGTCCACAGTACATCTGGCCGGCTCGAAAGTATGCCCTCGGGCTTTGCTTTATCCATGATATGTTGCTGCATCCGACAAATAATCGCAGATCATATCAGGGTTCTATGAATGCATATATCATAATCTGACTCGACAACACCGAAAAAATGACATTGGTCAGAAAGCACCGCCGGACAAACCTTAAAGGACAAAAAATACCGAATCCATTTTTGATTCCATTACGAAATAATTTATAAGATGAAAACCCTCAATAGCGAAAATATTGGTTTTACACGGAGGTAGAGACTATGGAGCTATGGCTGATAATTGTGATCGTTGTTGTTTTTCTGTTGCTAGTAGGTATTATCATATGGCTTTTAAAAAGGGGATCGAAAACGCAACCCCAGGAATACGAATGCCCGAAATGCGGCGCACTACTGCTTGGCCTCCAGGATAAATGTCCTAAATGCGGCCATAGCTTTTTAGAAGAAAAGCACATATGTCCCCATTGTAAAAAACCGGTTGCTAAGGATGCATCCATCTGCGACGATTGTGGTACCGAATTCCGGTTTTGAATTCAAGATGCACCCCAGGTGATTCCTGGCCCCGGAGATCGTTAACATAATGAATATTGTCAATGTTGCAAAGTGCGACAAGAAGTCGAGGTTTGCAACTTGACAATGTGCGCAGAATCGCAGCCCAAAGGGACCGATTCTGCTTCATCCCATAGACCGGGAAATATGTTGAACGAAAAGATTTATTAGGAAAAATCCAATTCAGCCTAAGCAAGGGCCAATGGTCTAGCTGGTTACCTTGAAGTAAACCTCCCATGCGGTCGGTTCACATCGGGGTCGCCAACAGGTATGTTGGCTCCTGATGTCGCCTTCACAAACAAATAATGATAATCAATGAAAAACATACAAAAGGGCCAATGGTCTAGGTGGTTATGATGTTGCCTTCACACGGCAAAGATCGCCGGTTCGAATCCGGCTTGGCCCACTCTTCTTATTTATTTGGCGAGCACTTTTATGACCCTTCGGCTCATCTAGCTTGCCCGCAGGTGTGCGGTCAAATGTAGGGCAGGGTTTTTGGATTTCCTGAAACTTTTTGGACTGCCCTTGCCAGTATAGGTGACCCTACTGGCTCGCCACACAGGACAAGTGGTGACTTGTCAAGCGCAGCCAAATCACAAAAAGTTTTAGTTCGAGATCCTGCTTGCCCCACTTTTTCTTTTATCTTATAGCATCTTTTACAATATATGGAACTTCCTGCCAGAAAGGTACGTTTTTTCCCCATTATTCCTGCCGACGAGGTGAAATATATAATATAATAATATCCTATCCGATCATAATGTCCTATCTGGGGATCAAGAAAGTCAAAGGCACCGAGTATGTTTCATACGTGAAAAAGTTTAGTTTGATGGGGCAAAGCTTCAGGATCCATAAGCATATCGGCAAGAATATCTCGACCTTGGACAAAAAAGAATTTATGAAAAGGAATCTGGATTCCATTTCCCGGATGGAATTCGAGATAAGAAAGTCACTTTTAGAGAATCTCGATATTACATCCGCAGGAATCCTCTTCGGTAACCCCCACCGTTTGGTGGGGGCGGAGAAGAGGAAGCAGATTCCTGCTTTGTCACGATGGAAACTTGTTTCCGAGAGACGCAGCGGAGCGTTAGGTCCACAAGCGCCGAGGATGAAACCCACAGATGAATCTGTGGGTGATTCATATAATGAGAAACTACTATTAGATATCGAATTGATGTCCATCAAGATAAACAACCTTCTCGAGATAAAAGAGATCAAGGATGCTATTGTGATCGAATTCACAAAAGAATTCATATTCAATTCTAACAATATTGAGGGTTCGAAGATTCCTGCCATCGAGGTAATAAAAATTATTGAAACGGGCAGCAACAAACATCAGAACTTAAACGAGGTAAAGGAAGTTTACAACTCCATTGAGGCAATGAATTACCTGCAAAAAGGATTCAAATTCAATATTTCCTCCATCAAAAGGCTATATTACATTCTCACCTCGAACCTATTGATGCAAAACGGAGAAGCCTATCCAAGAGGTTTCAAAAAGATTGCCAATGTCGTAAACAATATGGAAACGGTTCCTCCCCACATGGTATTGCCAAGACTACGTGATCTTCTTGATCGTTACAAGGAAGATAAATTTAAGATTCACCCGCTGAAGCTTGCTATGGATCTCCATCTCGACTATGAAGAGATACATCCCTTTATGGATGGAAATGGCAGGACCGGCCGGATGTTGATGAACAAGGTCCTCTTAAGTCACGGATATTTCCCAATGATAATCCATTCGGTGAATTCCAGGGCATATTTCAATTCCATCTCAAAAGGGCTTTCAGGCAAAAATAGGCGGACCTATTACCAGTTCATGCTGGAACAGGCGCGAAAGACGTATCATACATTTTACTCGATCATTGAAGATTATTAGATTTATTGACCCGAAATAAACGAATTTAAATCCTCGAAATCAGCGATTCCAAACACTGCACCGTCATCGTTATTTAAAAATAGTTTGATGTGAAATACGGCGAATCGGTGTTTGTAATCGAAAAAGAAATCATCTCAAAAGATGAAATTGCTTTTCTTATCCCGCAAATATACAAGCTTTTGCATGTACGATTTGGCCACCGCCACTGGTGGCCCGGTGACACCCGCGACGAGATAATGATCGGTGCTATTCTCACGCAGAACACTGCATGGACAAACGTAGAAAAGGCAATAAAAAATCTAAAAAAAGTCGATTGTTTATCCCTGGATAGGCTGGCAAGTACTTCCCGCTCGGAGCTGGAAAAGATGATCCGTCCGTCCGGTTACTTCAGGCAAAAAGCAGAGAGACTGATGAATTTCGCACGGATAGTGTTGGACTATCCCGACGGTCCTGACGCCTTTTTCCATCATTCCCAAAACCTCGATGAAATACGGGATCGACTCCTTAATATCAACGGCGTTGGTCCCGAGACCGCAGATTCCATTCTCCTATATGCTGCTTCCTTCCCATCCTTCGTCATTGACGCTTATACCTTTAGAATATTTACACGAATGGCCCTCTATGACGGTAAGAAAGATTACATGAAACTTCAGAAACTGATCACCGATAACCTGGAACTCGATCTAGACCTTTACAGGGATTACCATGCTCAACTGGTTGAATTGGGAAAAAGATATTGCAGAAATCGGCGGCCCGTTTGTGATACATGTCCCCTAAACGAATTGTGCCCGAAAAAAGGAGCGTAAATGAAGAGATTATATCTTTTTTCCGCCACGTAAAAGCCATTTTACAAATATTTTCAACACCAGCCCCACCAATCTGTAATACGGAAGTGATCGTCCCTCTGGCACTGACCTCTTCTGCCTGATATGCTGCTGTATGTCGTATAAGTTCAGGGATGATCCTTCGAATACTGTATAGACTACACCAATATCTTTTGGTCGATGGGAATCGGAACCACCGATCATGCCCAGATTCAGCTCCCTAGCCAACTTTTTTGAGCCTCGATTCTTGTGCGAGACGGTGGCACCGTTCAGAGCCTCGATCCCCGTCACATCAAGGGTTCTCACAATTTTGGAACTGATACCGGAAGGTATACTATCCGGATGAGCCACCACTGCAAAACCACCCTGTGCTCTGATCTCCTTCACGATTTCTTTGGGTTCCCGATCCCTTTCGATCTTTTCTTTTATATTGTAAGCCAGTATGTGGCCGCATGTGGTGGATATCTCCTCACCCACGATCACAAGAAAACCATCCATATCCTTCGAATATTCCTTTGCCTCCAATGCTCCCCTTATCTCGTTATGATCGGTGATCGCTATCCCGGACAATCCCTTTTTTTTTGCCATTTCCACAAAATCACGGGGTTCCCCTTTTCCGTCCAACGAATATTTCGTATGCACGTGCATGTCAATTTTCATGGGATCATCTTTGGAAAGCTGCCTTTACTTGAAAAGCCGGGTACTATAGGCCCGGCTTGAAAGTGTGACACGTCCGCAGGCTTACTAGCCGAGGGCGCAGCAATGCCTGAAAGGTGTTGCGTAATGAAGTGTGCGCCAACAGGTGTGCCTTTACAGGTAAATTAGTGCATATGGTGCAGGCAGTCGGGATTGAGTTCCAGCTCCAGCTCATCGGACATGTTGTTTATACCGTGGTAATAAAAAATATTCTTCAGGCACTTCTCCCGTTTACCGGATATTATCTTCAAGCCTTCTCTCACCTGTATGGCCGAAACCACAGCGGTGGTGGTTATCTCCGCCGCCATCTTGTCCTCGAAATAGGTTATGTCGGCTCCCGTACAGGAAAACCTCTTCTGGAGGATGGCATAGTGGGTCTTGTTCATGGTGCATTCGAGACAGGGCGTTTCGGGGGGAAGTATCACCTGGACCTTGCCTATGAAGCCATTGGTGGCGGCGTCTATATACGGTATCTTGTTGTAGTAGGAGTGGGCGTTTATATGGAGGCGTGCGTCGATGTTATCCAAACAGCCGAAGATCAGGTCGAAACGGGGTATGAAATCATCGCCCAGATCCTGTATCTTTGCCGTGTGGATGGTTACATCTATATCAGGATCAAGTTCTTTTGCAGCTTTTCCCACAACTTCGGTCTTCAGTGACTTTTGGTTCGCATCAATATCACGGAAAAAAACACATCGATTCAGGTTGGACCGAACGATATAGTCCATATCAACAAGGGTGAAATGTGTAAAACCGGACAATACAAGATTTTTTACTGTTTCATTCCCTATAGCCCCTAGACCCACCACTAGAACCTTTGCTCTAGATATTGCTTCGATATCCAGAACGCCGATGCGTTTCGATCGCTCCAGCTTGTCCTCGTTGAGCCGATCGGCTCTCAACACGACTCCTTTGTTTCCTTTGTTGTTTCCTTCCTTGATATCAGTCATTCGACCACCTTTGCTCATATGTGATTCATCGGATTCCACGCAGATATTGTACCTTGTTCCTGAACCACAGTACTATCTGATATACGTTCGATATGGAGAGCGATATGAGGATAATTCCCACGCCAATGAAAACCATGACCTTCACGGTCTCACCCAGTAACAATATGGAAGCCAATACAATGCAGATGTAGGAAGTTCCTCCGATCACCGAGAACAACCTGTGGGAGCGTTCGTGGGAAAAGGCTGCGGTCATACCAATTATGGAAATGACGGCCAGTAAAATGGCCACCAGAACATAGGGATTAATGATAATGTAATACCAGTGAACTATATCAAGGACATCAAAAGTTTCTCCTCCGATCCGATCCACTGCAGAATTGGCCCCAAACTTGAAAAGGATTATGACGCCGCCGTCGATAATACCGATCAGAAGTGCCGCAAGACGTGCAAGCCATGGTGAATGTTTGGTGTGTTTCTTCATTACCTTTCTCGTTTTTACTATTCTTTTTTTAAGATGATCTTTTCCATGCTTGACCTTTTGGCGTAGGACGCTTTTTTTCATACGATGGCCAGCTCGCCTTTTACCGGGATCACCTTCATCTGTATCGCAGGTTTCAGACTTGTTCAAAGGCCCACCCCCGCAGATGCTATCAGGCCAACACCGATGAACACACCTATAATGCAAACCGCATCCATCTTGGATATGGTTTCGCCAATGATGAAACGGGCCGAAAGAGCCTGGCTTGGATACACAAGAGCGATCATAGGACCCACCACCAACAGTTCGGCAAGGGAGAGAGCAGCCAGGTACAGTCCACCACATATCGCCTTGAGTATCACAGCGGAAATGAACGGAGGTCTCTTAAGAAGCGAAATTATCCTTTTTCGATCAAGATTGTAAAAATGAACAGGGCCCACATGTCGCGTTGTCCTCTTGAACAACGTCGCAGATAATCCCCACCCCACCGATCCCAGGAAGGCGAGCAAGATAGCAAAGGGTTTCATATCCATGATAATACACCGGTTTCACTCGAGTTCAGTACCGCATTCATTACATTTACCGGCGCTTCCCTTCACCGCAGCACCGCACATGGAACACATGAACCCATCAACATCTTCTTTGACAGAATCGGCCATTAATGTTCCTTTCACGACCCGGGGAACCCGGTCAGTCTCTCTTCTGGTCTTTCTGATATCGTCTTTCCATTTCTCCCGATTCTGAAAATCTTCGGTAATTGCTTTTCCTCTGATGGTGATCCCGCATTTTTCACAGGTAGCATCCTCACCCGGGACAATATTCCCGCATTCCGGGCAAAACACCTCGTCCTCGAAATATTCTCCGCAATGCGGGCAAAACGTATCATCATCGGCCACCAGGGAATTACAGTTTGAACACCTGCTGCCGGCTAGCCCCTGGGTTCCGCCCAATGGAGCGGTACCCGCCATCCTTCTTTTCTTCATCTTGGATCGCATGATCAGGTTGTTTATTATTGAGAACAGCAAAAGCATCACCATGAAGATGAGCGGGAAAAAACAGCACTTGTCCTCGTACCATTTTTCTTCAGGTGTATCCTCGATTTCCTGCAATACAACAAATGTCTTGATACGATATCGATCTGAATACATTCTCCCATTCAGTCTTACCACAGGATAATATGTATATGTCCCCGGGCCAAACTTCATCCCCTGGAAGCTTATACTGTAATTGACCCCTTTTGAGAAATTCTCCGGATATGTAGCGTTGATCATACCATAATTACTGGTATTGTCGATAACTGCCCAGACATACGTGGGTGGGGTTCCCCCTGGATCCAGGTATTTCATATTGAATGTGAACTCGGTTCCCTCCATGCCGGAGACCGGGGTCACCGAAAAGGAGACTATGGGTGAAAACTTGATGGTGAAAACCTGGTCGGCCCCTGTATGTAAATAGGTATCTCCGGAGACCTCGATCTCGAAGGAGTAAGCGTATGTATCGTTCGCGAGATCGGAAAAGCTGCTGTTGTACCAGAACGTTGTGTTGCTTCCAGGGGTGATCTTTTCCAGTACATCGATATCAGGGTGGCCCGTGATCTTCAATTTGACCGTATTCACATATGGGGCTCCCACAATGGTCAAGGTGAAATTGAACTTGGTGTTGTTGGTCCCGTCCCGGGGCCAGACGGCACCGCTCATCTCAGGTTTCTCTCCCCTGGTCGGCCTATGGGTAATGCCGGCTTCGAGATTTTGAATATCGACGTTCCATGACGGGTCCTGGAACAGCGGCCCCCAATAAATTGTAAACGATAACGCAATTACAAGTAATAATGCCGCTAGCCTCATGGATCTCCACCTATTGGCGAGGGAAGATTTTCTCCTAATGAAATGAAAAGATAATCTCGTTTTCATGGACAACTTCCCGCCAAGCATTCCGTCCAGTATATCACTTATTGTATTTAATTTTTATATATACATAAAAACAAAAATCGTCTATTCTTTTTTATCGCCATCGTTTCGTTTTCTTTTGGAGTATAACCTGTATCCAAGGGACCCGAGGACGAAGGCTGCGATTACAACCAGACCAATCCACTTGCCGAAGTTCTTACTGTTTTCCTGTACGGGGACTTGTCCGACCGATACATCCTCTGCAGGTAGGTCCACAGTGGTTATCAGCATGTTGTTGGTCTCCAGCTCCTCGATCCATCTCCCGTCGGGATCCACTATAATGTATAATGGTATATTTTGTGGCAAATTCACAGAATCATCATTATCCGCCGATCCATCCTGAGTTGTTCCGGCTTTTCCAGTCTTTAAAACTATCTCAACAGTTACGGTTTCCTCTCCAGGATCCGGCTCCACGGGTATCAATAGCCATTCGTCCCCTTCGTCGGGGGAGATATCCCCAGTGGCGTAGAGCGATCGTAGGGCCAGGAAACGTTCCTCCGGGCGGTCCGTTGAAACATATAGATAGAATGGTCCGGGAACGTCGCTACGTACGGTGATATTTGCCGTAAGCAGATTTACGTCGTCTTCGTACAAGCTTATGTTTGCATCGTAATTTTGAATGGAAATGTCGGGATAGATACCGGGGGAGCGGATATATCGAGGTAGCAAAGTACTAGTTATGGTGTCCTCGCGAAACATGGAGAAACCCCCGCTTGTGGCAATGTACATGACATTGTCGTAACTTGAAAACGATTCCACCATGTTGTGAACGAGCCCGTCCTGGCGAGTATATGTATGAATAAATTCACCATCGGGAGTGAAAACAGCCACTCCCTGTCCAGTTGCCAGCCAGACCTTTTCACCATCGAAAAAAACGTCCCGAACCCTTGGGTCCGGCAATCCGGAGCTCTCGTCAATATTTTTCCATATATTACGGTTTATATCATAGCAAACGGCGCCGTTCTGGGTGCCGGCCCACATATATTTTTTATAATTGTATCGGAAAAGATCCAGGGAAAACACGGTTTTATCGGGGAGATCGAGAGGGTGAAAGAACCGCTGCCATTTTCCGGTATCTGTGTTGAGAACGGAGATACCTCCGTCACATGCAACGAAAACCCCATCATCCATGGAATCTACGTCCCACACCCAATCCCCTGCAAGATGCTCGGGAGACCTGTAATTCGTAGTATCCCCATTGGTATGGTCATAAAGTGTCAATCCCCCATCGGTACAGAACCAGTAACGGTCATCCGTAGCGTTCTTTATTTTCAATACGTCGTCAGCAGCCAAACCGTCATCCACCGTCAATATATTGTATTCCCCATCCGGGGTGATCCGGCAGACTCCACCTCCATCGGTACCAAGCCAGACGCCATTACTATCAGTATGAGCAGTATACAGAAAATTATTTGGCAGACCGTCATCCGATGTCAATATCTCGAAGGTGGAGGTGGATGGGATGTATTTTGTGACCCCGCCATAGGCCGCAACCCAGACATCGCCCGTTCGGGAATCCTTGGTGACCTGCCTGATATCGTTTGAAGCAAGTCCGTTGGAGGTTGTAAGAGATTGCCAGTTGCTTCTTGAAGTATCGTATATTCTTATTCCACCGGAGTCCAGCAGATACAACTCCCCGGAATTATCCTTCTGGAAATCCCTGCCATCCATGGAGATGATCCTTCCGAGTTTATCATCCCCGAAAGATACAGGCATGAATCCCATGGGGCTCCAGGCATCCATATAGTACAGTTCCCTTCCACCCAAATAGACCTCGTGTCCCCTTGAATAAATTTTATTTAGAACGGATCCAAGCATATCGCCGTTGTGAGTATGGTTCCACCATTCACCAGTGGGCTTGTAGTATCTACTCACGGCAGTATCCGTGAGTATCCACATTATATTATTGCTGGCCCCAATATCGAGCAAGTGATCCCCGGGCAGGAATACCCTCCCGAAAAAACTTCGGTTCATAGTCCCGTTGGCGTTCTCGTATATCTTTAAGACGCCGTTCTCACAGAGCACCCAGAAACAGTTTTCATATTCATCCGCGATGCATTTCAAAAATGATCCCGTATCGCTGTCCGATATGGCAAATTTCTCATCGGTACGGGTCGTCTGGTTGAACAGAACCACCGTACTGGTATTCAGTACCACTAATATTTCCTCGAGAGAGCTTAATGAAAGGGGCGAATTTACGCTGTTAACAAGATAAAAGCTCCAGCTGACTTCCTCGTTTGCAAGTGTACCCCTAAAAACCGAGGAAGTTTGCGCTACCCAGATATTCTCATCACGGTCAAGGCAGTGGACGGGCCTTTCCAGATGATTTCCAAGTATCGCATCGGCGTTTATCCATCTCGACGGAGCCACGGCTCCCGGCAGGACGGACAATGAAACGTTGCTGCTAGCAACCAGTATCGTCTCACCGCTGTCAATATTTACGATATCCGGTACGGGAGCGTTCATGTGTACATTCAGCTCCTCCATCACTTCACCGCTGACCGTAAATAATCTACCGTTGACGAGTGTGAATATCCCATCATTGATGATGACGATATCCTTCGACCTGTCCACGCTTAATGAATATTCTTTATTGTCGTTTTTGATCTCTATGCTTTTATCGAGAGCGATTCCTACAATATCTCCCGAAACCGCCATTGATGTTATATCTCCTTTGAGACCCGCATTCCATAATGTTCCGTTTCCAGTGATCTCCACGCCTGCGTCATCGTATCCGTACGTTAAAGTATATCCGAAAATATCGCCTTCACTGGCCAGGGCGATTTCATATATTACGCCATTGCTCTCGAAATATCGATCATATATTCCTCCCGATTCACTGGATATTTCTACACTCGATTCGATCAGTTCCTCGTGTGTGGCAATTGCCATACCGTCCGAGAAACCTATGACGATCTGATCGAAATAGCCATCCATCCATCGGAATTTCCCGAATTCTGAAGAAAACCTCTCGTCATAAATTTTTTCAAATCTATTTTTGTCGGTCAACATGAATGAAAGAATCCGGTTTTCCACGGCGAGCACAATTCCCTCATCCATTCCGCCCTCCTCGTTTTCCCATATCAGGGGGTGAAAGTCCGCTATTTCATCGTGGTTGATGTTTACCGGAAGGGGCGACCTGCGGAACCCGTCATCTATCGGATCATAACAGAACAGGTTTTCCTCTCCGAGAAGATACAATGCATGGCCGTTATCTCTCATCCCGTGGATACGCTCGGTTATACCGTCATCCTTTTTGTAGATGATCATATCCCCGGTGTCGGTTTTCAGTTTCATTACCGCACTGCCGTCCGTGGCCCACAGGTATTCTTCTTTGCCGCGTATGGATGTGAAATTCATGGTGCTGAAGAAGGTATAGGGTATTTCATCGGCTCCGTCGGTTCTGGTGGTGGAATATGATATATCCATGGGCTCGTCTTCCTCTGGATATGATTCGGGAGTCGTATTGGGTATGAAAACCATGTCCGTGCCAGTCTCAGCAGTCTCAGGCGAACGCGGTACGTTCTGGTTCATCAGGGTAATATCTTGCACATCACATTGACCGGTTGTGAAAAGGGACGACACGGATGGAAGAAGGAACAGGGTCAGCAAGATCAGTGAAATCTTCCTTTTTCCGACATTAATCATTCGATCACTCGTCCGTTTTTTTCATCATAGGGACTGTAGAAAAAACCCTAATTTGGCTATGAGGGAGGCAAAAGTATTTTTCATATATGTTCTTTTGAGGGTTGTTCATCTTGATTACCTTTTAGCATTATTGGCCCCCGATCCCCTTTTTTAGCCACTGAAGCACAGAATACACAGAATTATTTAATTCTTTTCTGTGACTCCCGTAGACATATTGTCGAGGGCACATCCAAATCCATTGGATTTGGATGTGCCCTTGTTTCTGTGGCCTGTAGGTTTCCGAAGGAAATCGAAGGCTCAGGCGTATCTATTTGATGCGCCGGAATGTAATGGGAGCCCGTAGACACACCTGTCGATACTCGTAACATTCCCTTTGGGAACGTTACTGTACCTTCTCGCAGGTATGCTCGAAGATGGCTCAGGAGTGTCCGCAGGCTCACCAGCCGAGGACGCAGCAACGCCTAGAAGGTGTTGCGTAGTGAAACGTGCGCCCGAAGGGTGTCTCCCGTAGAAAATCGTACGATTTTCGAGGGTTCAGTTGAGCCGAAGGGTCAACGGAATGAAGTGGGAACCGGAGTGAAATGGGAGCCCATCCGAGGGGTGGCTGCTGATTTTTTTAACACATTTTATATGCCGACATCGACAGGGGTCAGTTATGCAAGGCTCTTGATAATCAAGATGTCATGCGCAGTAATATTTCGTTATTTCCTCCCAAAGGGCACCTGCTATCCCGTGAAAGGTCTGGTAATCCTTTCATATTATCGGCTCTAATATTTTTATGGATAGCACATGCCTTTAAATATTCTTTTTCTTGGTTTAACGAAACTACGAATAATTTAGATATTCGTTGGAAATCTACAAGATCAAAGAAGCGATGATACAGTTTAACAGACGAAATTCTAATTATTTCGACGAAAATTTTATCATATACTCCAATGATATGAATCTAGCGCTCTACTTTTTCACGAATGATACAATGACCACTTATAACAGCGACATCGAAAACCGCCTCTGGGATGCAGCGGAGGAGCCATGGGCAAATTCAAAACTGAAAGCCAGGGAATTCGCTCTACCAGAACAGGATCCCCTATTTTTACTTCTAAAACTAATTCCAGGCAGAATTAATATGTCTGAATTTTATATCGATATTGGAGAAAGATGCTAATGAAAAAGAAAAAGGCCTGGGCCCCTAAATTCACCATCACGCCTGCCATAACAAGAGGATTGATGAAAATCGAGGCGGCCAAAGCGGTGGTGGAGCATACCCATCTACCCCTGACGGTTCGGGAGGAACTGCGCCGGAGGGCCATGATCCGTTCTACTCATTTTTCCACACGCATCGAAGGGAATAGATTAACGTTGGCCGAGGCCGAGGCCGTTATCGAGGGCACAAAGACACAATTTCCCGGTCGCGAACGCGACGTACGAGAGGTGAACTGCTACTGGAACGCTTTGCTCCGCGTGGAGGAGTGGGCTGCGAAAAGTTGCCCCTGACAGAAGAACGCATAAAGAAGCTCCACGCACTTATAGAAAAAGGTCCAAGGGCCAGGCCAACCCCTTATCGCACCGGTCAGAATGTCATACGGGATTCCTCGTCCGGTGCGATCGTTTACATGCCGCCCGAGGCAAAGGATGTACCATCGCTAATGTTGGCATTGGTCGAATGGTATAAAATCACGGAGTACGATGAAATACCCGTTCCTCTTACTGCCGCCCTCGTCCATTATCAATTCGTCACCATCCATCCATACTATGATGGGAACGGCAGAACGGCAAGGCTCCTTGCTACTTTCATTTTGCACCGAGGCGGGTACGGTCTGAACGGCTTTTTTTCGCTTGAGGAGTATCACGATCGAAATATTTCAGACTATTATAACGCGCTGTCGGTTCATCCCCATCATAACTACTATGAAGGACGCTCCAATACGGACCTCACGCCTTGGGTCGAATATTTCATTGAGTTGCTGTCATCCGTTTTCAATGTAGCCAGGGAGGAGGCTGTGAGCAATTCCGATAAGGACTTGTCGCAGGAACCGGCGGCCCTTCGCCGCCTCGACCCAAGAGCAAGAAGAGTTCTCGGTCTTTTCCTCAAAAAAGAACGCATTATCAGTGCGGACGTGGCAGGGATATTGGGAATCTCCAAGCGCATGGCTCGTGTACTCCTGAAGAGGTGGACCGAAGATGGATGGCTAAAGGTGGCGGACCCCTCCCGGAAGGGACGTTCATACATTTTATCGGCAATTTATCGGCAATATTTAAGAAATATCAAATTCGACAGAAAAATGTTCCTTGATATACTCGTAAACCTCATGGAAGGCCAGGCTGCGGTGAGATATTTTATTTTTCTCCTCCGTGCTCATCTCTCCGAATGTGATCTCATACCCTTCCGGTATGAAAACGGGATCATACCCAAAGCCGTTCTTACCCCGTTCCTCGCCTATCACCGAACCCTTGCATACTCCTTCGAAGATGTGTATCTTTTCGTTGGGATCCACGAGAGCCGCGGCGGTTCTGAACTCGGCGCGCTTGTCCCCCTTTTTATTCATCAGATTCAGAATTCCTCTATTACCGATTGTACCGTAAGCATAAGCCGAATACACTCCCGGAAAACCCTCTAGTGCCGACAGGAACAACCCGGAATCGTCCAGAATGAAGGGTGCCTCCAAACGGTTCTTCAACCACTGGGCCCCGTATCGGGCCACCTCACGCAAAGAGTCCGTCTGTATTTCCGGGTAATAGACCTTGTCTCCCACAACTTCTATGCCCAGAGGTTCCAATTTATCCTTTACTTCCTTTAATTTGCCCGTGTTCGACGTTACGAATGTTATCTTCATTTCAATCATTCCTGTAATAATCAATATCTCATCTGTACCTTGCCCTCTTTTTAATATCCGCCAGCCTTTCCTTCACTTCTTTGACCCCTGGATTCCGGGACGCATAACCCGCCCAGAAATGTTCCACGTATTCCATAAGTGCCGGGTGGGTGCTATCAAAAGCCTTGAAAAAAACGTCCAGGTCCTCGCCCATGTTCTCGAGTCCGGCCCTTCTTTCCCCCAATGAAAGGTCGATAAAATAGACTGGTATATCATCAGGGTCAATTGTCTTTCCCTTGGCGGCGATATTTTTCATTTCATCAGCGTCCTTTTCATAGAAGAGCATGTTGGAGGTGGTGAGGTCGCCGTGGGTTATGCCGTTCGCGTGCATCTTGCCAACATCCATACCTATCCTTGTTATAACCGCTCCAAGTAGTTTTTCCTGTCCGGCACCCTCACCTGACGCAATTTCGTCTATGAAATCCTTCAAACGGCAGCCCTTGACGTATTCCATCACGATAACGCCCTTGATCAGATCCAAATATTCGATGAACGGCGTGAGGATTCCCAGTCCTTTTACCTCGTTTATGAGACGCACTTCCTTTTTGGTGCGGGATTTCCGGAGTTCGCCATCAAGCTCTGGTAGACGGTAGTTCTTTACCACTCTTGTCTTGCGGACGGCCTCCGTACCCATAAAATTTATCACGTCTATCTCGGCTTCGGCTCCCTTTCGAAACAATTTTTTCGCACCTTTTTTTATTTAGATTTCATCGAAGTCCATTTTCTTCTATTGCGCAAAATCGGGCATTTTGCACACATGACAATATGGAAAAGCGCTTATTTATCTTTTGGCTATTTGCAAACAAAATCTTTATTTATCCCGTTTTAGATGGCAGACGCTGGTTGGATGGATTATCCATCCATTGAATATATGAGGGTGCCAAACATGAATAATAGAGTGCTATCAATTCTGCTCATAATCGGATTATTCCTTATGACGATGGGAGCCATATCCCATTCCGATAGAAATAAATTTGATTCAGCAGGGGTCGGAAATATCCCAAATATCGATGCCCAGGCAACGAGAGGGAACCTTAGTGTAAGCGTTCTGATCGATTTTGGGAACGCTGAGTATTACTGGAGCGTATTCAATCTTACTACCGATAATAATTCAGCTTTCAATGCCACTGAGAAGGCCTGTGAAAAACTGGGATTTGAATTTAATTATTCGACTTCCGATTTTGGTGTTTTCGTAAACGGTATCAACGAGGTTAACAATACAGACGATTGGTCCGAATCCTGGATATTGTACTACTGGAATGACACCCTGGATATCTGGTCACCTTCCTCCGTTGGGGCGGGGCAACTTGAAATTAATGACGGGGGGTCCATTGCCTGGCTTTACGACAATTGGGGTGACTCACCGCCTGTGGCTACACCCACGAAAAAAGATCCTGATCTGATCCATTCGGACATTTTGATCGATTTCGGTAACGGGACATACCGTTGGGAAGACGTGACACTGGAGGGGGTGTGGGCAGCTCCGGAACAGGTAGTGGTTCCCACCAATGCAACCGATGCAGCCCGCCAGGTGGTAGCGATAACCGCCTTCGAGAAGGCAGCGTCTGAGCTTGGGCTTGGTATTAATGTGGTGGACAGCACTTACGGCCCATTCATTTCAGGAGTTGACGGTACCGAAGGGACGGGAAATTGGTTTTGGGCCGTTTTGGAATTCGTAAACGGTAGCTGGCATTATGCGGATGTGGGTGCCGGGGATTTGTCCATGAGAGAAGGCGTTGCCCTAGCCCTGTACTACACTGTTTGGGGATATCCCTTGCCAGTTGCGAACCCCAAAAACCCTTTTCCTGCACCGGAAAGATTTCAGCCTAAGCTCACGGAACGGGCTATAGAATACATGGGGAACTACACATATGAAATAAATCTGACCGTGGAGACTGAATATAATTACCCCACGGAAATATCGTTCCACATCGGAGATCAAAGCTATGCTCTGATCCAGAATCCAATAGAAAAAACGTGGTGGATTGCGGAGCTGTACGTCCGGAACAATTTCACATATCATTTCATTACCACAATGGGAGTATCGTCCATGTCCACGGCAGCCAACTCATCGTCACCCGGAAACAGGAATCTGTGGTTGGACCGAAAGAACGCAGGTGAATTCTCAGGAAAGCAGGTAGTTCTGGAGATCAAACCGGGAACCTCGGAAACGTTTTATCTTGACAAAACAGACGGATTTGGCATGGCGAAGATCACCGTTCTTGGTAATGGTACACTTGTGGCCAGTGCTATGACTTTTGAAGAGGCAAGTAAAAAAACCGGTGATATCGGGCCGTCTTTCGAGCATCTGGGATTCTTTATGAGTATCAATTTGAATGAATTGGAATGTATGGATATCGAAATACCGTATAATGATGTGCAACTCCCCAAAGGGGCAGACGAGGAAACACTGGCACTTTACTTCTGGAACGTGTCTTCAAGTAAGTGGGAACGGGTTGAGGACACTACCGTCGAACCGGGAAAGAATATTGTATGGGCCAATGTCACTCATCTGACCATATTCGCTCCAATGGCCACAGTAAAGGGACTGGGCGAAGAAAATGTCGAGGAGGGGGGAACTCAATATATTATTATCCTGATCATAGTTGTGATCACGGTGGTGATTCTGTTTGGTGTTCTGTTGATATGGAAAAAGGTTAAGACGACTGATACCGGGACTAATGTGGAATCGGAGAAAGAGGGGAATGAAAAAAATTGATCATGGAGGCATACGAACGAATGGTCCCATTACAGGAAGCGTCGTGAGAAGAGGGGTGACATCCCTTATTTTTCCTATCTTTCTCCTTTTCATGGTTTTGTCAATTACCGTGGGGATTCCAGGGGCAGCTTCAGCAGAATGGAGCAGTTTTCGGTCGGATGAGACCAACTTGGGATATTCGGATTTAGCCGTCACTGAGACACTGAATATTAGCTGGATAAAGGACCTCTCGGGAGGTTGGATCGATCCGTCTCCGGCGGTTGTGAACGGAAGGATATACGTTCATACCAATGGTGAATACGATTTTTTTACGCAGAAGCAGATATCTCCCTCCTCCCTGATATGTCTCAAGGAAAGAACGGGCGAAATAATATGGTCCGTGAAGGTATCGGATTCCAAGGTTCAGCTTTCATCCCCCGCAGTGTATGGCGGTCTTGTGGCAGTGGGTTCTTCAGATGGAACTCTCTATGCTTTCAATGCAACGTCGGGGGCCTCCCGTTTCACCTTTGAGACGGAAAACTCTCCCTTCGGCATAACTTCGTCTCCGCTCTTCGTCCGGGACCGGCTGGTATTCGGAGGAGGCGATGGGAATCTCTATTGTGTCGATATGCAGGGAAAGAAGATCTGGTCCCGTGATACCGGAAATACGGTCTATTTCACCTCGCCTGCCTACAAAGATGGCAATCTGTTCATCGGGAATGACGGGGGCAATCTCTCCTGTATAAATGCATCTGACGGCAGTCTCTTGTGGGCACATCATGTGGATGGACGTATCCGCACAACGCCGCTCATCGTCGGCGAAAAGATAATATTCTCCTGGGCCTCGTATTCGGGCAATATCGTAACGGACGGCTGGTTGAGGGCAGTGGATATGAACGGAACGCTCGCCTGGGAAAACCATATCGGAGGAACCATATCCTCTCCCGCTAGCGATGGAAATTTATTATTTGTGGCAAACAACGAGGGATGGCTGAAATGTTATTCCCTTGACGGAGAGATGAAATGGGAATACCGCGCTAACGGCCCAATTCAGTCCTCCCCGGCGGTTGCCATGAATGGTGTCGTGTTCCTTTCGAATATAAACCTCAGTGGCAATCATTCCACGCTCTACTTCCTCGACAAGACTGGCAATAAATATTTTAGCTATAAGATCACGCCGCACCAGTGGGCATTGTCGTCTCCAGTCATAGGAAGAGGCAGTATAATATTCGCTTCGGACAACGGATATATTTATTGTGTTTCCGACGGTAAATTCGACAAAACGGATGACAAGATGGAAATTGAACACGGGGAAGATGAAAGCGATGGTCGGGACATGAAGGAAGCGCCGGGGCGTTGGCTTCTTCTAACGGTCATGATCATCGTACCTTTGGCAGGATTGTCCTTGATCGGACGTAAAAAGGAGAGAGCATCCGAGGGGGGCCCTAAGGCTTTGACGAAGGGGTCCTTGGCCGATACCATAGGGAAACGAATGGATGTCTCACGAAGGAAGACGATTCTAAAGATATGCGTGTTCTTTGCTGTTCTGGTTGTAATCAGCTGTGCCGTGGCAGTTTCTCTCCAGATCCCCGGAGTGGGTTCAAGAGGATCGCCGCGCTTCGGTTCTGGTCTGACGTTGAAGATAGTTTTTGGTCGGGAAGATGCTCCCATAAATCCTGGTAACGAGACTTTATGGACCTTCAGGGAAAACCAATGGCTTATGGAGACCGGACCGAGTAATTCTTCAGTTTGGACATTTACTAATATCAGTTCGGACAAGGGCACCGTTCTCGACTGCCTGGTCAATGCCATGGATGTCGCAGGCACGGATGTAGAGACATCCGAGTATATCTACGGGACCTTCATAAGGTCCATAGCGGGTGTGGAGAATGGCAGGAACGACCGTAATTGGCTTTACTGGGTAAACGGCGAATTTGCCAACATGGCAAGTGACGTTTATTACCTTGAGGACGGGGACGAAGTATTGTGGAAATACACCAATGAGTTCCAATGAGGCGGGTGGGAAAAAATCATGATTCCAATATACAGCCCAAAGAACAATTCGATCCATTCCATACCCTTAGGTTCGAAGTGCATCTATGCAGGCGGGGCCCTGGTGTCTGTAATGATAATCAATCATCCTGTAATACTGGCCGCAGGTCTGCTGTCCATTGCAATGGTGTTCTGGAGGGCGGGGGAGATCATGAACTGGTTGTGGTATCTAAAGGTATTTCTGGTGTTGGGCGTGGTATATTTCGCTATTAGTGTCTTGGTCTCCCAGCAAGGTGAAACGACTCTATATGAAGCATTGATGCAAAACTCATACTTCCATGAGGAATCATGGCTTCCATTTCTGAATCAATTCCTAAAACGAGTTACCGGCAATGTGAATCCCATCGTCATAGATGAAGGCATTTTCAGTATAATAACCATTGAGGAGGTCGTGTTTGGCATCTCCTTCGTATTGAAACTGTTGTTGAGCCTTTCCATTTTCATTCTCTTTTCGCTGACCGTTCACCCGGACAACCTGTTACGGAGGCTCGGCAGAAGAGCGGTCCGGTCGGCACTGGCCCTATCCATCGCAGTGAGATTATTTCCCACGTTGATCAAGGATGCCAACGACATCTACGAAGCATACGTGTCGAGAGGTATTCCCCTCGATCAGAGAAACTCTTTCCTTCGTTGGATACGCCGGATCCCGTTGATGATCCCGCTTCTTGCCAATTCTCTAGAACGAACGAACACGCTCGCGGAATCCATGGAATGCCGTGGGTTCGGCAGGCAGCTTGGTCCGACCACAGTGCTCAAAAAGAGGAAGTCGGGTCATTTCTTCCGTTCCATTGAATTTTCTTCCCTTTCAATGGTCACCATTATTCTTCCATGTATCTTTTTGTTGCTATTACTCACACAGTTGGGCGGTTGGGGGATGAAGAGTTCTTATACTGTGGATATGGGGGTGGGCTCGAACGAGGCCGTTCTAGGCATATTGTTGATACTGATGATGGGAGCACCGATGGTATCCTCAGTGCTTGGAGGTGGGGGGAATTAGAGAAATAATGAAGATAACGGGGCTCAGCTATCGTTATCCCGGGCAGGCCAAGGACGCGTTGAAGAGAATCGATATGACCGTTCATGAGGGTGAGTTTATATTATTAATGGGGCCGTCCGGCGGGGGAAAATCCACGCTCCTGCGTGCCTTGACCGGTGCGATCCCCCATTTATATGGTGGGGAGATATCAGGCGATGTGATTATTTATGGTAGAAATACCCGTAATCACGGTCCCAAGGAGTTCGCGGATTTACTGGGAATGGTGTTCCAGGACCCGGAAGCGCAGCTGGTGATGACCTCCCCGGAGAACGAGGTTCGTTTTGGCTTAGAAAATATAGGTGTTGAAAATGGGGGAATTGAGCGAAGGATCGAGGAATCTCTCGAGATAACTAACATAGGAAATTTTCGTAAGAAGTTTATACCGGAGATGTCCGGCGGTGAGAAACAGAAGCTTGCCATGGCTTCCATCATCGCAATGGACACCAATATACTGTTGCTGGACGAGCCCACTTCGCAGCTTGATCCCAAGAGTGCTGAGGAGATTCTGTCGATCCTTAGGAAGTTCAATGAGGAGAGAGGAGTTACTATAATTCTCGTGGAGCACCGCCTTGAAAGATGCTTCCGCTTCGCTGACCGGGCAGTTTTTTTAAAGGATGGGGAAATAGTTCTTGATGACCGTATGGATGATTATATTGTAAAGGCCAGAAAGAGTGGTGGTATCTTCCTTCCACCCATAACCTATTTGTCTGGGACCCGAGGAAATGAAGTTCCAACCACTGTTAAGGAGGCAAGAAAGATAGTGCACAACGCGCTGTTGAATAATGAGCTTAGCTATGTTTCGAGATCGATCCCCTTTCAGACCGGACGCAATTTGATCCATCTCTCTAACGTGGACTTCAGTTACGGAAATAGTAAAGTACTTTCAGGCCTGGATCTTAGAATAAGGGAAGGTGAAAAGATAGCGCTCGTGGGCAGGAACGGTGCGGGGAAAAGCACCTTGTTAAAGCTGATGAACGGCATTCTGAAGCCGGATCAGGGACGAGTAACTGTAAATGGTATGGATACGAGGCGGCACCCGACGTCAAAACTCGCTAAGATCTGCGGCTACCTTTCCCAGAACCCATCCGACTACCTCCACCAGAAAACAGTTGAAAAGGAGATATTTCTCGGGGTCGCGAAAAGCGATGTAGACCTATCATATATGGCGTGGATAATCGAATCTCTATCCCTCGAAGAGCATCTTGATACCTATCCGCGGGATATTTCGGCCGGAGAACGGGAGCGGGTGGCTCTGGCTTCCATTCTTGCGCTTCGGCCCAAAGTCCTAGCTCTCGATGAACCAACTCGAGGAATGGATTATACACAGAAGGATATATTAGCTCGTATGCTGAATGAGGAGGGGAAGGGGAAACTCGCCTCTATAGTGGCAACCCATGACGTCGAATTCATAACAGCATACGCCAACCGCGTCATCATTCTCGGTAACGGAAACATACTTGCAGACGGGCCGCCAAAGAAGGTGCTTCCTGGCTCGCTGTTGTTCTCGCCACAGGTCAACCTGGCCACGAGAGGTTTTCTGGAGCTGGGACTCAGGGAGGATATCATTCGTCCGAGGGAGTTGAAATGGTCTTCGAAGGAAAAACCCACGGGTCACAGTAGGCATTCCCAAAAGGGTGTTCCTTCCGCCATAGCCCCCCGGACGGGAATAAGAAGTCGAAAAAGGGGCCAGGAGAATGCTGTGCGAAACGGGGGTTCGATAGTTTGAGATCAGGGGAGCCAAAGAGCGGATATTTCGGTGACATTTTATTATTTTCACTGATAATCGCCATGGCTGCTTATCTCTTCTTTTCATTTTTTCCGGGAACACCTTCATGGATTAGGAAAGGTCTCGTTGAGAAGCTTGGATTGACTCTCATTGGGTTCATGGTGCTTTTTCTGTTTTCCATAACACTCCAGTTTGAGAATCGAAGTATAAGCTCCTGGGAATTGGCCCTGGTAGGCGTTATGGGTAGTTTCAGCGCCGCGTCCCGCATCCCTTTCGTTGTGATTCCAAGCGTGCAGCCCTGCACGGTGATAATTCTCGCGGTTGGCCTGGTATTCGGATGGAGAATGGGGTTCATGGTGGGGGCCATCACCGGTCTGGCATCGAATTTTTTTTTACCCATGGGACCGTGGGCAATATGGCAGATATTCGCCTGGGGTACCGGTGGAATGGTGGCGGGTCTCGCAGGCCGGTTCTACCCCAAGGCCGGAATGGTCACATTAGTGGTATTGGCTGTGTTCTGGGGTGTGATATACGGGTTGATCCTCGATCTATACACTTTGGGCATCTTTCTTGCGGCGGGGGACTCCCTAACCCTAGCTGTCATTGGAAAGACGTATCTTCCTGCCCTGCCATTCAACCTTCTTCATGTAGGAGGAAACGTAATTTTCGCCCTGTTGCTGGGTCCATCCCTGTTGTGGGTGCTGCAGAGATTCAAGAAGAGGTACGAATGGGAGGTAGTTCCTCCACTCGTTGTTGACAAAACGTAACGGTAAATGTCTTTTTGGAAAATTCAGTAGAATCAGTCCCTTCGAGCCCTTTGAAAAGGGCTTCACCCCAAACGAGTGGGCTCAAGCCCACAAGCGATGCGAGCATCGCTATTTAGTTCGGGGTGCACACCCCTCACAGGTGCTGCGATTCTGCGAACATTTTCACAAATGCAAACGTCGATATCCGCAGGAAACCCGTTGAGTTTACGATACTGGGAATATTCCCTTTGGCAACATTCCCGTCTTGTCCAAGAAGTTGCTTGGCCGATAGTGAAGTGAATTAAATTCACGATTCATTTAGTCGACCTTTGCACTTATGACAATATATAGAATAATTTTTTATAGAAATGCTCCGTTTAGTATTCTATTATTTTTTTACGGTAAAACCGGAGTGAGAAAGGAAGGTGTAAAAATATGAAAGCTAGATATTTGATATTGGCTGTTTTATTGGTACTTGCCGTCATGATGGCAGGCTGTTCCGAGGTGAATGTCGATAATTCCGATGACGTGATCGAAGATGACGATGGCGATGATGACAATACGTATACGGGAGTTTATACCAAGTATACGATAAAGGAATTGGTTGAAACGCCCTATTCTTATAACGGAAAAGATGTCGAGGTGAAGAACGCCAAGGTTATGAGCATAAAGTCCGATTATTCTTGCACTATCAGTGATGATAGCACCACCGAGACCATTACTCTGTACGGTTACAATGAAGATCTGGGTCTAAAACCCGGTGATTTTCTCGATATAAAAGGAATCTTCGAACAGTACAAGAACCAGTACTGGGAAATCACGGTCCGCTCGGGCAAGAATGACGAGGTCAAGGTTACCGGATCCGGGGGTGTGAACTACGCAAAACTTACAATCGATGAACTCCTGAAAAACGGGGAGAACTATATCGGATTGCTGATCGAGATCAAGGATGCCACAGTTACAACAAAATACAAGAGTGGGAAATTCAACGTCTCTGATGACAGCACAACGGAGAATCTTTTGGTCTATATCGAATACGGCGTGGAAGCACCCCACATCGACCTGAACGACAAGATCGACATCTCAGGTGAGTTCGTCAAGTTCTACAACGACTGGGAGATCAAAGTACGGAAAAGTTCCGATGACAATGTTTCAATTGTCGGTGAAACTGTGGATACATACGAGGAGGTGACACTGGCCAAATTGGTGGGCGATCACGATGCTTACGAGAACAAGTTCGTGAAGATAACCAATGCCACTGTGGGAGAGAACCCAAAAAATTATAAATTCAACGTTAGCGACGGCAGCGGGAACAGCATTATAATATACACCGACTATGACGCCCAGGGCGGTATCGCTTCGGTCTATGAGGGCGATTTCGTAGAGGTGCAGGGCCAGGTCATCTATTATGAAAAAGACTCATACTGGGAGATCAAGATCCGAAAGGATACGGATGATAAAATAACGAAACTTGGATCGGGCGCCCCTGCAGTTTACACTTATCTCGGGACCGATGTAGCCACTCTTCTCGACAACGCCACCAATACCGAGTATCGTGAAAAATCAGTAAAGCTCATGAGTGTTTTTGTAGTTACTAAAAGCAGCAACTACAATTACATATTCGGAGTAAACGATACTGTGGGCCCGTTCAATATCAACCTGACCGTTTACGGCCAGGAGATGGATAGTCTGGCGGTTAACGACACCGTAAACGTATATGGTCTTTTCGAGTGGTACGGGGGCAAGGGCTATTGGGAAATAAAGATAAGGAAGAATTCCTCTGACAAGGTAGAAAAGGTCTGAATGAGTATATCACCTGATCTGGACCTTCATGGAAATGTATTTTGAAATAAAGGTGAGGTGACTGTTAATATTCATTATACGCAATATTGACTGGAATGAATGAGAGCCCATATGCGGCCAGTCCCTTACAATTCATTTAGTCATCTAAAAAGTTGGTGGAAATTTGATCGAATTGACATTTACGAGGTGATATGGCATGACTGTTTCGTGGTTCGATAAGAGTACAAAAATAAATGAAATGGAAATAACAGACGAATTCGATATAGTATCCGTCGATGAACCGAGCAATACGGTGGCACAAAGGCTTCAGAACCTGGGAAATGAGGGTGTGGTCCTGGTGGCGGACGAATCAGGTAAGGTGATCGGCTATATCACAAATCGCGAGATACTCTGGATCGTGGCGGAAGGGTATTATCCTCCCGAGGTACGGGCGGACCAGATAATGGATACGGACTTCATGGAGGTGGTGGGCGAGGAGACCCTTGGGGACGTCCTCCCAATGATCTCCGAGAGGTACCCCAATGCAATAGTGGTCATCGATTACGAAGGGGAATGCATCGGTTATTTTTCTAAGAGCGATTACAAAGATGCCCTGGCCGGCCTGGGCTGCTACGACAAGTCTCACGAGCCCGTTACCCCGGAAGAATGGCTCACCAAGGGCATTGCCATGTCGGCCACCGGAAAATCCTCCGAGGCGTTGGAGTGTTACGAGAATTACATTGCGGTCTTTCCGGACCGTGAGAGGGCATGGTTCGAGATGGCGAGAAAGTTCGAAAAGGAAGGACGTTTAAGGGATGCCGGTCTCTGTTATGATAAATACGTTTCAATAAATCCCACCGACGTCAATGGCTGGTACAACCGGGGGAACGTGTTCGCAGCGCTGAGGAACTATACCCAGGCGGTCCAGAGCTTCGGCCGCGCCCTCCAGATTGAACCCGAGAACGTTGCCATTCTGAAAAACCTGGGGATGATACTGTCCGACGTGGGCAAGTTCGATGCTGCCATAGCGACCTTTGAAAAGGCCGAGGCAATATGCGGGGAGACAGACGAGCTGTGGTACAAGAAAGGCAACGTGTATGACAAATCCGAGCAGGAGAAGAAGGCCATTCGGTGCTATGAGCGGGCGATCCGGTTAAACAATGACCATGAGGATGCTTGGTTCAACAAGGGTGCGGCGCTTCACATATGGGGCAAGGAAAAGAAAGCAATAAAATGCTTCGAAGAGGTACTGAGGATAAATCCGAACAACGGGAGCGCGAGAGAGGCAATGGCCATCTGCGCTGAGAATAAGAGGTTCGGATTCTTTTAATATTACGTGATATCTACCGTCTCTTTTTCCATATTGGAGAACATAATACATACTCCTTTTAAGTAGAGTATGGGGAAGTATTATAGTTTAGAATTTCTGTATTTGTTTAGCTCCAACGGGAAACACGTCTGAAAAATCTCGAGCGCTCACGCCAGGCAGAGATTTTCTCTGATAATTCTTTCAAGCTCGACAAACATATTCTTACCATGAAGTCTCCACGTTGCAAGCAAAGAAGCAATGTATTGGTAATATTCTGAACCTGTTTCCGAACGAAAGGTTCCAATTATCTTGCGAACGATCACCGATTCTCTTATGGCCTGCTCCCCCAAATTATTCGTCGGTTCCATGCCAGGATACAAGAGACAAGTGTACCATTTCCCCAAGCCATTTCTTATGTATGTCAATGGTTCATGCAATTTCTTGTCGCTTTCATATCTCTTCACGAGATATTCCATCTCGTTGTCCCAGATCTTCTTTTTCCTTTTGCGTTCTTCCATCGATGCGTTCGAATCGATGAATTTTCGCAGTTTCTTGAATCGACGATGTATCTCTTTTGAAAGTTCCATGCCTTTTCCAGATACATCTTTGAAAGCATCCACTTTTCTAAGAAGATGTGCCCAACATCTTTGAACTATCGTGAATTTGCTGTATGAACTCCATCCATCTATTATTACTGGTATGTCCCAGTTTCCATCCAGTATCCTTTCAGGAACCTTTGCGCCTCTGGAGTCTTCGATCACAATTAGAACATCATCTTCATCGGTCCTAAATGCCCATAGCCACCATTTATCCCCATTTACGTGAATTCCGGTCTCGTCTATGTGTAACCATTTGGCAGATCTGGTCTTTTGGACCAGTTGATCATATTCCTTCCTGCAACATAGCCCAACTCGGTTGATCGAATCAAGTATCCCCTTTGGACTGATCTGGAAATCATCATGATTATCAAGGTATTCTTCAATCTTCCGCAGTGTTCCTCTCAGCTGATACTTCAGCATGGTCATATAGACAAGCAGATATGGGCCGAATCTACCTTCTGTGGGGCAGTCTGGATGCTTAGAAAGAAATTTATATCCACAATCGGAGCAGACTACATTGTGAAGATCGAATTGAGTCACTTTGATCAATTTGGGAGGGGGAATGTCCTCGATTATTTTTTTGAGGACATCTTCTAAATCAAGTATATTTGGACTGCCACATCTCTCGCATTCTTCAGCGATGACATCAATTATTTCGTCGGGTTCTGGTTTTGGACGTGTTGCACCTCTATGACCTTTTGGTGCACCTCGTTTCTTCTTCTTCTTTTTGGATTTCTTATCATCATTTTCATCCTTCTTACCAGGGATTTTTCTGGCGGACGGAGGAGAATTTGAATTTTCGTAAAATCTAAGCCTTTTCTCCAAGTCAATGATCGTTTTCTCGAGTTCCTGAGATAGTTTGATCGCCTCATTTCTCTCAGCGATAACCTTTGAAATGGTTTCTTCCAAATGCCGTATGTAATTCTCACGCTCAGTCATCGCAAACAACCACATACACAGTTTTGCCAATGAATTCCTTCGGGCAATCGATCTTTGCGCCTGTCCCGAACTTGTTTGGAGTTTTTCTGAAAAAACCGATCACGCTCTCGGTCAGAACAAACTTTCCAGAGTTCACTTCGATGCGTCTCATAAATACCATAATATATATGCATATATATTAAACTTTCAGTGAAATACATGGTTTTTCAAGAATAGTGATGAAAAATAATACTTCAAAAGTTTTGAGCTAAACAAATACTAATTATTTTATCAAGGTGAACGGAATATTGTCCCCTGGCATATTGCTCATATCACTTCCTCCACCGCTTGCAATGCTTTTGTACCATTCCAGTAGTTCCCCATAAAGGACATCTGTTTTTGCCAGTTCCCATACCCAGAGTGCCTGTTTTAAAAAATATACTGCATCAGGTCCCCCTGTTTCATTGATATAATCGATTCGAATATAACCCTTTCCACCCATTGGTTTATATCCAATTTTTTGCCTCGAAATATTTTGAATGTTTTGCACTCTTACATGTACTTTTTTCCCATAGAAAATAAGAGCTCTGTTCGTTAATACAATTCTTCCTCTGTCCTTGTAAATAAGAACTCTCCAGAATTTCCCCGCTCTTTCCTTTGTTTCATACATTATTCCGGGTATGGTCTTGATCTCAAACTCAGTACCATCTGAAATAAGCTCCATATATCTACCTCATAGAAGAAGGATGTCGAATCTATTAACACTTTGTCATAAAATCGAATATTTGGTTGCAATCAAACAATCTGATTCTATGTATGCAGACCGGAGCCCTTATTCCATAACATTAATCTCCACATCAGCCGCCGGATCGTATTTCTCCACCAGGGTAAGCTGATCGTTGTTCTGCCCGCCAAATACATATATTATATCATCAACAACGGTACAGGTTATATGCGACCGGGGAGTGGACATTGGCGAGCGTTGGGTCCAGTAGGTTTCAGGAGATGACAGGTCGTATGATTCCACGACATCCTTGTAACCGGCATCCGTATGACCCCCGATAGCGAATATTTCGCCTTCTGCCGAGGCCGCCGTGGGAAAGCTGCGGGCCTCATTGAGCCAACCTTCTTCTTCTATGACGTCCGTTCCTGCGTGATATCGAAGCGTCTGCTTGGGATCAATGTCCCCGTTGTATCCGCCGATAACGAAGACGTATGAATCCACGGCGGCAAGGGCGAAGGCGGTCCTTTCCAGATCGCTGGGCAAAGTCCCCATGAGCTCCCACTTGTCCTCCGCAGGAGTGTAGATCTGGACCTCGATATTGGGGTCATACCACTTTGAGCTGGTATCGCCCATCAGCACGATCTGATCCCCCACGGCAACGCATCTCACGTAATCATACTCCCTTGGCATGTCCCCTGCGGCGGTCCAGCTGTCCATTGAAGGGTCGTAGACGTCCACCCGCTTCCCGTCGCTTCCGAAAACGTAAATCTTGTCATTCACAGCCGCACTGGAGGTCTCGTATCTGAGTAGAGGCATGGGGCTCTTTTCAGACCAGGTGTCGGTGGCGGGATCGTAGGCATCCACCCGTGTCTCGCCTCCACCAACGAGATATATTATATCATTCACCGCTGAAGCGGATCCTTTATTCCTGGATACCGGCATGTCGCTCTTGCGGACCCACGGGGGCAGTTTGGGCGCAAAACCGTCATCCGCAGTAAGGGTTGTATCCACCAGTCCAACTATCCTCTTAGTTGAGAATGACGTGTAAAATCCGCCGCCGTCGCTAGAATACGAATAATAGTAATAATAGCCGATAGGCCCCAGACTTCCCTTGTAGTACTCGTTCTCATTGTAAGTGATGTCGTCGTCTCCAGTGTCGATTGTCTCCCCGGTCTCCGGTATATATACTGTTCCGCTGCTGCTATCCGACCTCCCAACCGAGTATGCCGAGGTCTCTATGTATTCGTTGCTGATCTGCCCCGATTTTGCCGTGATCTCCGTATCATCAGGGAACGAGGTGAAGAACCCGCCTCCGGTCCATTTCCCGGTCATGCCGTCGAAAATGACCTGAAGTGTGAGTCCGTCAGATGAACTAAGAAGCTGATTTCCGTTCACGGCAAGGTGAGTCCATGCCGGAGCAAAATTGAAATCCTCGTCAGTGCTGTCCCCCGATGTGCTAACAACAAAAGCATTAACTCCTTCGATGTCTACAGTAGCTCCCAGTTCGACCTTGAAATCACCGATAAAGGTATCCGTGCTGGGATCATTTCCCTGAACCCAGGAATAGTCCTCCGTCTTCCAATAATAATTCCAGAACGTACCGGTCTCAAGATTGAAATTAAAGCCGGATATCTGCGGGTCTTTGGGCGTATCATCATCGTCACCGCTGCCGTCATCATCGCTAATATTACCGTCATTATCATCTTCGTCATCGGGAACATTATTGTCGTCCTTATTATCAGGTTCATCCGTGCAGCCGATGAAAAGGGTGGCTGCAAGAAAGATAGATATTATGATCAAGCTCCTCCAGATCTTTCTCATGGTATCACGCAGGTATGAATAAAATTTGGGTTATTTGATATTTTTGATTGATATTCAAAAAAAACGGGGATCCCCCCCTCGTCTGAAATAACAATCACTACCGGGGACCTCCGAAACTATCCTTTGACCATTGGAAACAATATTAAAATATCATCGTTTCCTTAACGAACGTGATGTTCGACGCTTATATTTTCGATCTGGACGGAACCCTCATAGATATCAAGGACATTAGCTGGTTTCGCAAGTTTCAGAGACGCGTTTACGAGGAATTCGGAGTATTTTTACCCCCTGACGACGATCTATACACTGCTCTCAAGCTGACCAATAGTGAATCAAATCACTATCTCCTCGGACTGGGTATACAAGAGCCCCGCGACTATTGGCAGAGACTTGAGGAGGAGGATTACAAGGTGCGGGAACGACTGCTGGCAGAAGGATTCCTGAAGGCCTATCCTGACGTGGCCGCCCTGGACCGGCTCAAAGGAAAGATCGGAATGGTAAGTAACACTCCCGAATCGGTGGCGAGACTCGAGCTGCGCAGAACAGGCCTCATACATCATTTCGATTTATTATATACGACCCAGTACAACGAGGAGCATTCGAAACCGCATCCGAACGGTATAAACATGGTCCTGGGAAAAATGGGTGTTTCACCAGACAAGGCTTTGATGGTCGGTGACAGCGAATTGGACGTCATGGCGGGTCAGGCCGCTGGAGTGCACACCGCGCATCTTATCCGTAGCCATTTTCACAATTATGACAAGACCACTCCCACATTCTTTATCAATTCATTGGATGAGCTTCCCGCACTAAAACCTCCGAAGGAATGATTATTATGGCACCCAATGGTCCTAAACGTTTGGAAGGATCAGTTGCATCACTACTGAGAAGGGCCCGGTTATTGATGCTAATGTCCCTTTTCTGGTCAGTGATATTCATAGTTTTTCTGCTGGTTCTGGGGAGTAGACTGGGCGGCCTGGGTACTGAAGTGAACATATCCGGTGAGGTGATGGACGGACAGGGCAATCCGGTCCCACATGCTAAAATTATCATTGCCGGTATCACCGAGAACATAACTACGAATAAAACGGGCTTCTTTTCCGTCCATAATGTTGAGACCGGGGATACCACGCTGGAGCTAAGATATAATGGATCTCTGCGGCAAGTGCATCTTCTCACCACGTATAATATCTTCAATGAACAGGATCGGACATATCATCTCGAGTTCGTTATTGAGAACGGGACGGGCGTCGTAGAATCAGGAGGCCTCTCGTCGTCCCGAATGAAGAATTATTGTACCGGATTCACGCTGTTTTTTTCGGTAACGACCATCTCACAGGTACTGGCTATTCTTGCATTGAGAAACGGGAGGAACCGTCACGCGAAGATTATGTGTGTGATCGGGATGCTTTCATTCGGTTTTGGTCTTTCGACTCTGCTTTTAGGTAATGCACTAATAAATATACATAAGGCAGACACCAATATTCGAATGGCCAAAGAGCTAGCCAGCAAAAACGTTGAACAGAATTAGCCAAAAATTGGGATTTATGCCAATCCCGATTGGATGTTCAAGATAGGGTGGTATCCCCCAGGTGAATAAATGCAGACTGTGGGCTATCTCTAAAATTATTTTCAGGCGAAAATGGAATATAATATTATGAATAATATAAAAGCATTATATATGCTTAGGAGAACTCGGCTCATGCTTCGTAAAATTTCTTTCCCGGTTGTATTCATTATTATCATAAACATGTTAATCTCAATCCCAATTTCATCATATGAAGGTACGGATAGTCCTTCCAACGTCGGATACCCATTATCACTGACTGACGAAAAATCGAGTCCTTCCCGTGCCTCAGCGGAAGAGTACTTCTTCGATGATCTCTCGTTTGAATCGGGTATTTCCATCAAAGAAAATATCAGCATAGAAAGTGGACAGGCTCAACTGGAAGACAATACGATGGTTCCGAGGAATCACACTTCGGGTCTTTGGCATTTTAACAATGGTACATGGAATACAGCTATAGATTCCAGTGAACACGGAAATGACGGGACGATATACGGAGGTGTGATAACAGGTGGACTTATGGGCAATTCGCTAGAACTGGATGGTGTGAACGATTATGTCGGAGTCCCATTTGATAACAGCTTGAATTTTGGCTCATCTAGCTTCGGTATTACCGGGTGGTTCAGGAGTCCGGGACCGTATCCCGGCGGGAGTATATCCGTCAGAGTTATCGAAGGCGATGACGATGCAGAGGAGTATTCCATGGGCCCACCTGGAAGAATGGACCTTGACTCCTCCGACCTGGAGATAGTCAACAACGATGACAAAGGGGATCAGTATGTGGGGATGCGTTTTCAGAATGTGGAGATACCTCTCGGGGCTACCATAAAGAATGCATATATCGAATTCGAATGCGACGAGACGGAATCACAGGCGACCGATCTTAGTTTCTACTGCGAGGATACGGATGATGCTACGCTCTTCTTGAGTGATAGGTTCGATATTTCAAGCCGCCCAAAGACGTCGAATTCCGCGCAATGGAACAACGTCCCTCCCTGGAATCAAGTTGACGGCAAATATCAAACTAGCAACCTGTCGCCCATCATTCAGGAGATCGTGGACCGTAACGGGTGGTCCTTCGGAAACTCTATTGTTGTGATCGTGGAAGGCAGCGGTGTCAGGGTCGCGGAAGCCTATGACGGGGAACCCTCTAATGCCCCTCTTCTGGTGGTTGATTTCGTCTTGGAACAGTATATCGTATCCCGCTATGACTCCGACCAGGGATTCAAAGTCTGGCTAACTGTCAACGGCCACCTATCTTTCGGGATCGACGATGACGGTTTATGGGGTCCCGACGATATCGTCACGTCTGCCGGAACATACCAGGATAATAACTGGCATAATTTTGCGGCAGTAAAGGATTCCGGGAACGGGATTTTCCTCTACGTGGATGGCAAACTGGTGGGATTGGATATGGCCCTCTCAGCCACTGGCACCTTGTCCTCGGACTCTGCCGCACTCAATATTGGTTGCGACGGACCTGTGAAAAGCGATTATTTCAGGGGGAAGATCGATGAGCTGTGTATCACAAACACTCTCCTTACTCCTGGGCAGGCGGCAAATAATGCTGGATTGTATAAACCGGAAGGCAGACTCCGTTCAGTTGAAATAACCCCCCCTGACAGTTTCGTTTGGGATTCCGTCTCGTTCAAGAGAAGTGTACCTGTCGGAACCCATCTGAATATTTCCGTCTTCGATACTGGTACTGGCGAGAAGCTTATGGGGGACGTTTCCGACAATTCATATGGTTCTTTTGATCTAAGTTCGCTGAATCCGGTGGTACATCCATCACTATACTTGGAAGCGCGATTGGGGGATCTCAAACCGAAACACCTGCACTGCAGGAGTGGGCTGCGTACATTCGGGAGCCTGACTCACCCATAGTAATCAAAAATATCGAAACCATCTACATAGAGGAAGATACTCTGTTTGACAATATCGTCGATCTATCGGAATATTTTGAGGACGAGTATTCAGCATTTTCTCCACCCGCTTATGCGGTCCAAAGCAATTCCGAGAGTGGTAACATAAATCTTTCCGTGTCCGATTCGTACCTTGCAGTTGAATATCTCGCCGACAACTGGACCGGGAGCACATCGGTGATAGCAAGCTGTAAGAATATTTTCGGCATTTCCATCATGAGCCCCACTTTCGTTATCCATGTCATTAATGTAAACGATCCTCCATCTTCCTGGCAAGTATCTCCGGCGGATGGGGGAATCCTGGAGTATACAAACGTTAGCCTTTCATGGAATGCTTTTGACATCGACAGTGGTCTCAAGGACATTACTTACGACCTGTTCTTCGGTAAGACCGAAAATCCTTCGTTGTACGTCTCAGGTCTCAGTACCCGGAATCATTCCATTTCCGACTTGGATGATGGTTCAACTTATTTCTGGTACGTCGAAGCGAAAGATAATGACTCTTCGGCCGCATCTATGAATGGTGTCTGGAGTTTTGAAATCGATGAATATATCCCAATACCGAGAACAAAACTGCTGTTACCCCAGAATACGGGAGTGATCGATACGAATTCCATCAATCTCGAATGGGAGACCACGAATCCAACGGAAAACAACGTCTCGTACCGTGTATTACTCAACACGACTATGGATAACCTTATCGAGATCGCCGTAACAAATAAGGAAAATTACCTTGTAACGAATCTTGACGTGACTTCGATATACTACTGGACCGTGATCCCGGTGGCCGGGCCGTATGAAGGTGAATGCCTAAGCGGAACATGGTCTTTTTCCGTCAACGACTCGTTTCAGCCCCTGATCGAGTTCGAAATAAGCACGGAAATATCCCGCCTTGATATAGAAAGGGATGTTAATACAACTTTCAATGTTACCGTTCGGAACACCGGCAACGCTCCCATTACGTTATCATTCAATATTGACGGACCGCTGAAAGATTACGCGTATATTCAGGATTCGATAGTTGCAACGATTGGAGTCATAACGAGCATTACCATCACCGTCAATCTTCCGGGAATCGCTGTGGAAGCTGCCATCAATACTGATGATTTACAATTAATAGTAAACGCCGCTTATAATAATATTAGCAAAGAGTTGGTAATTCCCGTAGCGATCATGGGCGAGGGTGCGCCGACAGTTGATGACGATAGCGATGGTGATGGCGCTGAAAATGAGTCGAGCAGTTCAGGCGGTATTTGCTGGTCGATCTGGACGTGGTTTTTTATCATATTGATTAGTCTGCTGCTTATACAAGTATTCTATATTATCAAGAAAAGGCGCAAAAAGGAAGAGGCCCAACCGATACCGGCAGTTGAAGAACCGCGTCCTTTTGGTGGAGTTCCTGAAGGGTATGTTCCGTTGTTTATAAATCCACGATACAGCCCTAAGAATTTACAAAAGAAGAACGTGGATGATGGTTATGGGAAGTATGGTGGGTGAGCTTTTTTTTCCAAATTTGTGGAACATCTAAGAGTTTTTTTTTAAAGACACATTCCCACTGTGAAGTTCCGTCGTCCCTAGGGAAAAACTCCCTGGCCAAATGATATCTTTTCTTGAATGAAAGGGGATGTATACAAAAGGAATTTTCATAATCGCTATTTCATAGATTGAAAAAATTTATAAGGATAACTTCAATCCAGATAAAAACGGTAAATTACTTATATGCAATACAGTTGGTGCTCTACGAAGGGAATTAAATGAAAAGGTGAATTAAATGAATGATGATGAATTGAAAATGGGTGTTATTGGCTCATCTAAAAAAGAGAATGAACACAGGGTTCCAATCTTTCCCTCCCATCTATTAGAGTTGGATGGTTCATTACGTAAGCGCATTTATATCGAAGAAGGATACGGCGAGCGATTTGGGGTGCCAGATGAAGAGCTAAAAAAATTGGTAGCCGGTGTTATGACTCGAGAATTACTTTTCGAAAAAAGCGACATTGTTCTGCTCCCCAAGCCCACAAAGGGAGATTTCTCTCATTTCCAGGAAGGGCAAATTCTCTGGGGATGGCCGCATTGCGTTCAAGGCGAACCTATCACACAGGTGGGAATCGATAAAAAGATGACGTTTATAGCATGGGAAGCAATGTATATTTGGAAAAAAGATGAGTTCAAGGATCTACACATCTTTCACAAGAATAATGAAATGGCTGGTTACTGCAGTGTACTTCACGCAATTGGGCTTGCCGGGATGACAGGACATTATGGTCCCGCAAAGCGGGCAGCTGTTATCAGTTTCGGTTCAACGGGGCGAGGCGCCATTCATGCCTTGATGGGGCTTGGATATACTGATATTACATTATTTACACAGAGACCCGAATATTCCGTAATTGCTCCGATACCCTCTGTCAAGCACGGTCGATATATGAGAAAAAGGCCTGAAAGTTCCGAGGTATTGGTCACAAAAGACAATAATACAATTCTCATAACCGAGGAATTGGCAAGCTATGATATTATTGTAAACTGCATTCTCCAGGATACTGATAAACCTTTGATGTTCGTTCGAAACACCGATCTGTGTAAATTAAAACCGGGAGCTCTTATCATCGACGTGAGCTGCGACCTTGGGATGGGGTTTGAGTTTGCGCGACCCACATCCTTTGAAGAACCAAACTTCATGATCGATAAGATAATCTACTATGCGGTGGATCACTCGCCGTCCTACTTGTGGCGTTCCGCCTCTTACGAGATAAGTTCGGCTCTTTTACCCTTTATTGAAACCGTTATGGGCGGTAAGGAAGCCTGGGAAAAAGATCCAACTATTCGAAAAGCCATTGAGATCGAGAACGGACGAATATTAAATCCAAAAATAATAAGTTTTCAAAACCGCACCAATGAATACCCCTATCCCAAACTTTCTTGATTGGCTTATACGTGGTATACTTCAACGAAGTGATGGGGATGGTATTTTTCTTTAGCCTTTCTCAGTCCCTTGATTCCCATGTCCGTTTCCCGATTTATGAATTTGAAATCGTTAACTAAAAACTTCGCAGTTTCCCTGTTGATGGCCTGGTATATACCCTTGTAGGTGAAGTTTGCCTTCTCAAAATGGACCACTGCCGTGTCATTACTCATTTTCTCGAACACTGAAAACGCTTCAACGATGCCATTTATACGAATGATCAGACCCGATAATCCCAGTTCGGTAAAATTTGCGAGAGCTGTCTGGACGGCGATTCTTTCGCTGTTGAGGAGAGGTTCTTCCACGCATCCTTTCTGCAAGCACCATTTAACGAGGAATTCCCTTGCTTCGGCGATGTTTTCCTTGCTTATCTCCTCAGCCGAATATGTATTATGCTTCAAAAAGTAGTTCAGTTGATTTCTTATCTTCAGATATCTCTTTCCAGAAAGCTCAGCAAGGTCCTTGGCAAGATAAACGTAATCGAAATAATCGCGCTGAGGCTGAAATTCCATATTCGGAAATTCCGCCTGCAGCCAATCCTTCATCTCGGGGTCTACCACAGAAAAAGAATTTTCGCCGTTTATTTCCCTGGACAGCCTTATGACCTCCTCCAATGTCGTGCGGTCCTTAGGTCCCATTGGCGGCCTGAAACGGATTTCGCCTTCATGCTCGGTCATGATGATCACGGAATCGTGATTTCGGGCATAGGAATAACGCATGTAATGCTGCCAGCATACCATGGTCGAGAATATATAATCAGAGTGCTCCGGAGGATATCGGGATTGGAATTCCATGAAAAAGGGCCTATCTTCGAAGGTGATCTGCCTGAAATCTTCGGCAGATAACATCAGTTATCACCTGGTTCATACACCATGGGTTGCCCTTCGAACCTTTTGAATCCCATGGGGCTGTAAAAATCCTCCGTGCTTTCCTCGGCAATAAGACCGATCCAGACGAGACCTTGTTTCCTGCAGTGTTCGACCATTTTTTTTAGTATTTTTTTCCCGATCCCTTTTCTCCTATGTTCCGGTAGCACAACGATATCCTGTAAATATGCATCGCTCACACCATCAGATATGATCCTGCCCATTCCCAGGGTTCGTCCCGATTTTTCATCCACCGCAACGGTAAATGCAAAACTCTTTTCAATAAGAGGCAGAATTCCCTTTGGATCGTAATGGTCTTTCCACCATCCGCCGGCTTTGTATAAAGAAACGATATCTTCTGGCGGCCATGATCTTACGAATCGGTATTCAATATTATCACTCTTTTCCTCATCGCACATATGGTCTCCGGTGAGTTTGGGCATTTTATATGTTTATTATGGTGTAATTCCATATTCACTTATGTTGGTGAGAATTCATATACCTCATCCCTTGGTATATTTTCCCATAAGGACAGCTCGTGCCATGGCATGACTTTTGACCAGTTTGTAAAATGTTCGTTTATTATTTGCCCCTAACTTTTTAACTTTCAGTGCATACAACTTGAAAAAGTATCTATGAATACCGGAAGGTGGACAGGGACCGCCGTAATCGGGTTTTCGAAAATCATTGTTCACCTGCATTGCTCCCCGTGGTACGGAATCGCGATCAATACCGGCGTAAGAGGGATCTATATCGCAGATGAGCCAATGCACCCAGGTCCCCATGGGCGCGTCCGGATCGTCCACTATCAGTGCCAGGCTCTTTGCCTCCGGCGGCACCCCGGACCACGCCACTTGAGGATTAATGTTCTTTCCCTGGCAAGTGAATATCCGGGGAATCATGCCTCCGTGCTGGAAATCCTTACTGTATATCTTCATTGTAATCCCTCGTAATATAATGATTTTATTTCAATATATATTGTTTTGCTTGTTTTTGATTCAGCAGAATCGGCCCTTCGGCTCCTCAATTCTGCGAACATTGTCAAGCTGCAAATCTTCATGTGTTTTATCACATCAAGCTTTTCACCATTGACAATGTTTCGTGAAAATCATCGAACTCAAACCGAAATTATTATCTCTGAAGATACAATACCCCTTGCGTTTTATATTTTAACTACGTGTGAGTGACATGAATCAGGAAGAGTTGAAACGGATCACCGGGGAGCGCGCAGCCCATTTCGTTGAGGACGGCATGGTTGTGGGTCTCGGCACCGGCTCCACCGTCTACTATACTCTTTTAGAGCTGGCACGACGAATGGAGAACGAAGGTCTGAAAATCATTGGTATTCCCACTTCCAAGGCCACCGAATCCATAGCACAAAAGCTGGGAATACCCCTTACTAACCTTGACGAGCATTCCGTTATCGATCTCACCATAGACGGTGCGGATGAAGTTGATCCCGCGCTCAACCTCATCAAGGGGCTGGGTGGAGCGCTTCTAAGGGAGAAGATCGTAGCGAAGAATTCCGTTGAGGAGATCATAGTGGTGGATGAGGGTAAAATGGTGAAAAAACTCGGTACCCGCTCGCCACTCCCGGTGGAAGTGAGTTGTTTTGGGCACCTTACTCTCGTGGATATTTTCAAGGAACTTGGGAGCCGTCCGGTTCTCCGAAAGATTGATAATGGAACTCCCTTCGTCACTGATTCGGGTAATTACGTTTATGACCTGCATTTCGAGAGCATTGATGATTCGGCCTGGCTAGAGCGAGAGCTGAACAATCTTCCCGGTGTGGTTGAGAACGGACTTTTCCTCGGTATGACCACCAGGGTGATCGTGGCAGGAAATGACGGGATAAAAATTATCGACAAATAATATAGATTAAGATAGGTGTGTACAATGAAAGCAGTTATTCTCGCAGGGGGCGAAGGAACCCGGCTCAGACCGGTTACGGAAAAGAAGGCAAAGCCATTCGTACTGATCGACGGCAAGCCGTGCATCGAGCACGTTATCGAGGCTCTGGTTAGAGACGGTTTCAGTGACATTCTTGTAACTATGTACTACCGGCCGGGAGATATTATAAGGCACCTGGGAAGTGGAACCGCCTGGGATGCGAGAATCGCATATTCAATCGAAAGGACGCCCCTGGGAACCTTCGGGGGTGTTAAAAAGAACGAGGGATTTCTCAATGAAACCTTCGTGGTTGCCAGCGGTGATGTTCTCGCCGACGTGAATTTTCTCGAGATATACGAATATCACAAGAAGAACAAGGCAATTGCCACCATTGCACTTACCACTGTCGATAATCCCACGGAATACGGAATAGTGGGATTGCACAAGAACGGCCGGATCGAGCGTTTTTGCGAAAAACCGGCTCCCGAAGAGGTGTTTTCCAATCTGATCAATGCGGGTATATATGTGATCGAGCCCGAGGTATTCGAACTATTTCCGTTGAATGAAAAAATGGACTTTTCGCGGTCGCTGTTTCCCGAACTCCTCAAAAGAGAACTTCCTCTATTTGGAACGGAACTTTCCGGTCTCTGGATCGACATAGGGAGGCCCGCAGACCTGATACAGTCCCATCTCAGCGTTTTTTCACGCCGTCTTGAGACCGACATCCACGTGTCTCCCGATGAGCTGGAAGGGGCTGAATTGCATGGAAAGTGCTACATTGGTGAGAATGTCCAGACGGGAACCAGCGTACAAATCGAGGATGCATATGTCTACGATGACTGCCTTTTCGGCAATGGTGTGAAGATTGTGAACTCGGTACTGTCTAGACAGACCCTTGTGGATGATAATACAATAATAAAAAATTCATTTATTTGTGATTCCTGCAGGATCGGGAAAGGGGTTCACGTGGAGGATTCGGTTCTCGGTGAGAACATTACCGTGAGTGACGGCATAACAATACGCGGACAGAAGTTGGACTCGGACCAGCATGTGAAATAATCCTTGAAGGTGAAGGAAAATGGAGATAGCCACCGGTGGCGCACCAGGACCAATGCCGTATTTCCAGCAATACCACTTATTGATGGCGCTCCTGCTTATCCGGGAAAAGGGGTACATCGGCCGCAAACAACTCTCCCGTGAGCTGTCCATGGGTGAGGGAAGCATCAGAAGCATGCTGAGGCGCCTGACGAAGGCCGGTCTGGTAAGAACCGAAAGAAGCGGGAATGTTATAACACCCGCGGGCGGAGAAATGCTGAACGACATTGGAATAGAGATGATTTCAATAGAGGGCGGTGAATCCTCAGTGGGTACGAAAGATGTGGCTGTGATAGTTCCTGGAAAGGGTAATTTTGTTACCGACGGTTTCTCCCAGAGGGACGCCGCTGTCAGGGCAGGGGCTCTTGGTGCTACAACACTGGTATTTCGTAATGGAGGACTTACATTTCCACCTGATCAAGAACCAATGCAGGATCAGGCCGTATTGCACCAGTTGAAGAACGTAATGAGATCAACTCTCCGTGATAACGACGTGGTCATCATTGGTACTGCCGACAGTGGAACGAATGCGACGATTGGGGCCTTGGCAGCAGCCATGGAGCTGCTTTAGCAATATACGACATACCACACATCATTACCAAACTAAATTAAAATAATAAAAGTTCTATTTACTTGAAAAACCGGGTACTACTGGCCCGGCTTGAAAATGTGACACGCTCACTTCGTTACGCAATACCTACGGCATTGCTGCACCTTCGGAACCTTCCGGTTCCTACAGGCGCCAACAGGTGTGTCCGCACTTCGTAAACTCACAGCGGAAGTAGCCAAGAGGTCAACGGCGACAGACTCAAGATCTGTTCCTCAGTGGTTCGCCGGTTCGAATCCGGTCTTCCGCACCTTTTTTAATTATTCTATATTATTTCATTAGGAAAATTTGTTTATCAATCTAAAATAAGGAAAAGCTATTTGTATGACTTGTAAACATAATTACTAAATGATAAGATGACGAATGCAACGTTCAGAAACGTCGATGACAGGCTCCTGCGGCAATTCAAGACCGAAGCTGTACGGGAAAAAATAAAAATGGGCCAGGCAATCAATGATGCCATTCAGCTGTGGCTATATGCAAAACGGAAAAAAATAGACTTGAAATCGGTGGAAAAGGATCCCTTCTGGCAGGAATTACATAAAAGTATTGATCTGGGCCGGGAAACGTCTTCGAATACCATTGACCGGGAACTATACGGTGATGCTTGATGTCCGTGCTCATTGACACGGGCCCTCTTGCGGCGGTGAAACTCTCAAGAGACAAACATCATGCCCGGTCTCAGCGGCTCATGGAAGAGGCGATGCATGGTAAATACGGAAATATCTATGTGTCCGATTATATTTTTGATGAGCTTGCGACCCTGCTTATGGTCAGATCAAAAAGAAAAGACATATCCGTGGATTTAGGTGAATCTATTCTTTCCAGCAGGTTTATAGAATTAGTATGTGTCGATGGAGGGATATTCAAACGAGCGTGGGAAATATTCAGGCAATATGATGATCTCACTCTGAGCTTTACCGATTGTACGTCCATAGCGCTCATGGAGGACATTGGCATTGAAAATATAATGAGTTTCGACGGGGAATTTGACAAGTTGGGCCTGGATATTACAAGGGTTTCGTGATCCGGTATTTGAAAAATTAATTATTTAAAAATGTTTTTCATCCGTTCGAAAATCCCCTTTTTTACTCCAATAATCTCTTCTTCGATCCTTTTAAAACAGTAAGGGTCGTTGTGCATTTCACCGGTCAGGCAATATGACATGGAGTTGCAGCCTCCCTTGCAGCTTTCAACGTAGCGGCAGCCTGAACAATTGTCTCCCTGTTCGGTCGTTTTGAATTTCCGGTTCTACCGAAAAGAATTTGGATCTTTCCAGATATCTATAATAGACCGTTCTCTTACGTTACCCTCGATAAACCTGTTATTGCCCATTGACAGGCATCCCGCCACGCCGCCGTTGCTTGTAATTCCTAAACTACTAATACCCGCGGTACATCCTTTCCAAGTATTCGAGTCCGGTAGCAGTTTCGAATGATACCCAAAACAGTGGGCGCCGATAACAGGTAGTTCCTCGAAAGGGTGTTTTATCCGCTGGGAGGCTATGAACATGGCCACTGCGTAGTAATCCTCGTCGCTTATGAGATGTTCTCGGTCGAAATTCCCCATTGGCATGGCCACCTGTATCTGCCAGTTCACGCCTTTTTGATTATCAGGTCCTTCATTTTTATGAGATCATTGAAGTTTTTCGTGCTAACGGTGCTTATTACCGTTACCTGGATGTCAGCATCTCTGAGAAGTTTTATCGCATTCATGGCAGTTTTGAAGGATCCTTTTCGCCTGATCGAATCGTGTGTCTTCTCAAGTCCATCGAGGCTTATTCCCACCACCTTGGGCTCCAGGGAACTTATCCGATCCATGTATTTCTCCATGAGAAGTCCATTTGACACGATGGAAAGGTCCATATTGAGATCCTTGACGCAGCCGGCAATAGTTACCCAGTCTTCGCGTACCAATGGCTCACCGCCCATAAGAGCCACAGTCCCGCAGCCCAGCTGGGCAAGGTCCTCGACAAGTTTGATACACTCGCCGGTGTCAAGTTCGTCGGGACGGGCCTTGCCTGCGCTGGAGCCGCAGTGGGTGCATTTCATGTTGCACGCCAGGGTAGTTTCCCACACTGCACAGCCGAGTTTCTGATCGGGAGGTGATGCTGACTTATTTTTCTTTATAGTAAACGCCATATTCGATTGCCCCACTGTAATATTCTGAGCCTATAATGGCTGCACCGAATAAGAATAGACCGGGCTGCGCATAAGGGTAGCTTTCCTTATAATTATTAGATATCTCTTTAGCAGCCTTCACCCCCATTGCGTTCCCTCGGTAACTTCCTATTGCATAGGATAGGAAAACCGTTATCGTTCCAGTAATTAGTGAAATGATTTTCGCCAATCGGTATTGTCTATTTACTGTAGTGATGTCCTCTTCCGAGACATCGAGTTTCTCGCCGATCTCAACTAACTTTTCTTTATCCATTATGTATAACCTCTTCTACTTCCTGATCGGTCTGCCCCAGATGTCGAGGTTCTCTTTATTCTTTCGCCGCTTCTGGTCGCGGGCGGCCTTTCCCACCTTTTGGTATTTGTAGGAAAAACCCTTTGTTTTCGGTCCGCTCGTTGCTACCCCCTGCCCCTCCGCTGCTCGGATGGAGACACAGGATCCGGCTCCCAGGGTTGTTTTGCCGGCCCTGAGGGCGAAACGTGCCATGCCCGGCAACTTCTCACCCGATTCTATGATCAGGGGCTTTAACGGCCTGAAACGAACGAGCGCTGCGTCTCCCTTTACCAGGAATCCTGCGTCAGCCTCTCCCTCGGCCTCGCCGCTGTCGGGCCGGTACTTCATATCGATCCCCACGATCTTCACGGGTACTGCTGCGGTATGGCAGTGAATGTAGGGAGACCAACCCACCTTCACCACACCCGCATCGCCGAAAAGGACCATCTTGACAGTGAACTCCTCAACAGGGCGCGGAGGGTCGTCCACGGGCCCCAGTACATCCCCCCTGCAAATATCCGAACGACCGATGTTTCGAAGTGCAATTCCTACGGTCTCACCCGCCACCGCCTTCGATATTTTCTTCCCGTAGGCCTCTATGGACTTTGCCACTCCTATCTTGTTTCCAGGGGCCACGACCACTTCATCGCCTTTAGATATCTCCCCACTCTCCACCCGCCCCAGTGCCACGATCCCAACACCCCCTATTTTCATCACCTGCATCACCGGTATCCGGAACGGACCCCCCGAAGGTGTTCCCTTCTGTTCCAGGTTGTCCAACACCTCCTCGAGCGTTCGGCCGGTGTACCAGGACATGGCGTCCCCGCGCAAAGTGAGGTTCTGTCCTTCCCATGCCGAAACCGGGATGACGTCCACCTTTGGGATCCCCAGGTCTATTAGCATATCTATAAGTTCGGATGCGGCCCCCCCTATCGCCTCTGGGTCGTAACCGACCTTGTCAATCTTGTTGAGGACCACAACGCAGTGATTGATACCCATCAGCTTTGCGAGCTGAGCATGTTCCCTGGTCTGGGGCATTATGCCTTCCTGCGAATCCACCACCAGGAGTGCGGCGTCGGCACCAGTGGTGCCCGTTATCATGCTTTTCAAGAAGCTCTTGTGACCCGGTGCATCGATGATATGTATTTCTCTTTTTCGCGTCTCCACGTCGGCGAAGTTGAGGTCAAGTGTGAGCCCTCGCCTTCGTGCCTCGTCGCTTCTGTCCATGACCCAGGCATACTTGAAGCTGGTCTTTCCCGTCTTGGCCCCCATTACGGCGTAGCGCTCGATCTCTTTGGAGGGAACTGCGCCTTTTTCGAACAGAAAGCGTCCCACGAGTGTTGACTTACCGTGATCCACGTGACCGAGAACTACAACCGTTACGCGTTTTTTCATCGTTTGTCCTATGTTTCTGTTTTAATTTAAATATTTGTCCGAAAAATGAAAACAGGCCGTGGCCCCCGGACCACAACTGCGTCCTATCAAATATCGCTATTCCAGATATTTGTGGACATTCACCTTTTCCCTTTCCTTGAGTATACGCCGTACATGATTCCTCCGACCTGATAATCATATTTTATTGGGTTTGAATAATCATAGTCGATATTGTAGCCAATTGCCGATAATACAATTGTAAGTATCAAAATGATCCCAAGGAAATAATATCTCTTTCTTTTAAAATCCTTTGCAGTTGTAATATGCAATCCGGCCATACCAGCCAAGGCCGTGCATGCAAAAGGGTACGAGTGAACTTCCCCGGACGTAGCATATACTGTTTTTACCAATCCATCCATTCCGTTGTAATACCCTCTCAATGTGAACAGAACCGATATGAGAGCTCCCATTATAGGTCCGATTATTTTTGCAAGGAGATACCTCTTTCTCATCTTGTCGATATCGTCGTCATAAACATCCAATTTTGCTCCGATCACCTTCAGTTTGGATTTATCCATCTATAGTTGGCCTCCCTGCCGATTTTTTCCCTTTTTGTCGTTATGACATATCATCTTTCTTCATGAATCATTGATAGTTACGTTTTGTATTGTAACCTCCATTACGGTAATGTACCCGCAGTGAATGCGAAAGATATCCCCTTCTTTCACCAGGCCGGGAGAGAAGGTACCATCATCATTCACGTGATCTATGCTCTTTATGATGAAAATATCCCCTATTGTCAGGTCTCCATCAAGGTCTCGGTCCCTGAATGAAACGAAATATTTGTCGTTGATAGGCTTGCCGTATACATCAACTGTGGAATAATGGCCGTTGCTCAGATCGTTCATCCCGGTATCGTGGATCTCAAATTTCACCTCACCTGCCGGATAGTAATAACCCTCACTTGCCGGATAATCATAGATTACTCCGCTGATAAAAAATATAAAATCATTATTCGGGGTTCTTTCAGTGAAATCACCCTCGATATCTTTATATATAGTGCTCTCTCTTGGAATTCCTTCATCAGCTGTGAACCATATCCATAGGCCGTAATTTGACGCCGTGACGAGGATTAACATTATTATTATTGCAAGTAGGCCGGAAAACCTTTCGCTTTTTCTCTCCTTCCATCGATATATTTGAATTATTAGTAGGATTACGATGATAACTATTACATACCAGAGCTCACCAACGGGTTTTTCGGGTTTATAATGCACATCTTTATCGCTTCCATACGCATTCACCGGATAAACACGTGAGGTGACCTCGTCGTTCGTCTCATTTCGTTGAAATTCGGAGAGAATCGTGAACCCAGGAACATTCTCTATCTCAACCTTGATGTTATTCTTGTTTTCATTACGCCCACCATACCACTTGAAATGTTCTTTAAAGGACTCGAACTCTATGACCGGCCAGATGGTTTTAATGCCTTCAGACCCGTTTTCAAGCCCGGTCAAAGTAACATTGCTTTTATTCAATGTTACGAGATGTTCACCGTTATCGTCCACGAATGAAAAAATAATACGAAGGGGTATTTTATCATAATCCGGCGGTACATTGTAATGAATGTTCGCCTTCATATCCATATCGTCCCGATATATGATAATTGACGGCTCGATTTCCCACGGCACCAGCAGATATCATATATGTTCTCCACTGATACCGGAATATCCAGCTGTACGGACGCACCCATCGTTCCCGAAGCAGTAACATGAATGGACCCGTTTCGTGTTATGCCGGGGAAATATTCGATGGAGTTGAATATGCCCGGTTCGGACATCTCTTGTGAGCCATTGGCATTTATGTTCCCGTCAACCCACCATTTCTCATTCAGTATTTCCACCGGATTGCCGAATTTGTCAAATCCGGAAATATTTATGTTCACGACACTTCCTACTCTGACTTCGCATATTTCGGGGTCGGAAACGACGCTGACCAGCTCAGCGGGATTGACCTTCAGGTCTAAAATGGCTTTAATATCGGGATCCTGGTCCAAACTGGCATTGATCTCCACATCACCAGCCTTATAATATTTAACGAACTCAGGTATCCGAGCGATACCATCTTTTAATTCTAGAACATAGGGGTCCTGCGGTCGCCATCCCGTCCAGTTTGTCATCCACCCATACGCTGATGAAGTAATCGAGACGGATATGTTCTCATCCTGACATATGCTTCCATTATTATGATAGGTCGTTATTATGAGATATAAATACTCACCCGCGTGATATTCTCCATCCGGATCGGACCATCCCATCTCTTCCCAATCCAGTTGGATCTCCATATAGGAAACATTGGTAGTGGAACGCGTGCAATCTAAGGGATTATTTACAGCAGTGGTAGGGTTATCCATCCGGATAGTTTTGGAAAGTGGTAAAAAGGATTTCATACCGATTACAGAAGCAAGAATGAGGATAAAAAGGAATATTCTAAGCGAGGTGACGCTTCTTTGTGGCGTTTTTTCCACTTTCATTAGATATATAACATCTTTAATTGTATTTTAAAGGTGTTTAGACTTTTTTCAATGATGCAACCCGGATCAACTCATCGCCCCTTTAGAAATGGGCATACTACATCATATTTCATGACAGGGGGCATACGCAGTGTGTCGCCCCTAAGATGGGAAAAAACCTTAGACACACTTGCCGAGTGCACAGCGATGTCCAAAGGGTGTTGCGGAACGTAGTAGGTAAATATGGGTTATTCATTCTGAATTATCATGGTTGCCCAATTATTATATACTTCAAATGATAATCCATATAACATGAGTCACCTTGATGAGATAAGGGAAAAGATCGTGGAAATGCTCAGAGGATTTGGTGTAAAGCGAATCGCCCTTTTTGGTTCGTTTGTAAGAGGTGATCTGTCTGAAGGTAGCGATGTTGATATTCTCGTCGAATTTTCAGAACGGAAAAGTCTGCTTGATATTGTGAGGATTGAAAGAGAGCTATCTGAGTTTATAGGTATCAAGGCAGACCTGTTGACGGAGAAGTCCATAAGCCCGTACATGCTGGATAGGATCAGAAGCGAAATGCAGGTGGTTTACAGTGCCGAAGGATAACAAGGTTTATTTATTGCATATTCTTGATGCAATATCTCAGATCGAAAAATACACCGGAAGCATGGATTACGGTGCTTTTATGCAAAATATGCTTGTACAAGACGGAGTTATTAGACAGTTGGAGATAATAGGTGAAGCAACAAAAAGGCTTACTCCGGATTTTCGATTAAGGCATTCTGTCATCCCCTGGAAGGATGTTGCCGGTATGAGAGATAAATTGATACACGATTATCTTGGTGTGGATATCGATGCTGTTTGGGATACCGTGAAAAAAGATTTGCCTTTATTAAAAGAATATACAAAAAAATTATTGGATGAGGGACTCTAAAAGTAGAATGAGAATTTATGTCCGATATTTTTATTCCTTCATGGGTCTAATACCCCCGGAACTTGTTCCGAGATTCAATACTTTACGGTAGTCCGGTCCCGAAGGGAAAAAATTCCGTAATGCCCCGGAGCTTGCTCCGAAGTGAGCGAAGCGAACGATGGGATAGGAATTTTTAGGGCTTCGCTTTACTAAGTTTCCGCTTGCGCCATCTCTTGAAATATTTCACACGGCCTGAGACCTCCCTTTCGGAAGATAAGAGACATTCACATATGACCGAATAATCAGTTCACCCTAATCTTCACCTCGTACTCTCTCTCCTTGTCCCGTTCCTCGCCGATCTTTCGAACGTACCAGCTTTCAATGAACTTTCCATAAATATTCTTTACGAATTCGTCCACTTTTGCCCGGTCTGCTGTCCCGTATGGCATTTCCAAAAACCCTTTCTGGTCCAACTGGGTGTCCAGATATTTATGATAGCCACGTAAAAATAAGGACATTTCGGGATTTTTGTTCTCCACCAACCTTCTTCTGATCTCAATTCTGAAAAGAAGGTTCACAGCCAAAACGTTGGACAGCTTCGGCATCACCAGCTCGAACTCATACACGTGGGGGTATTTGTCTTTTTTCTTTCGTACAGGGCTCAGTCCATCCTTTTTAGCTGTTGACTCGTGCGGTCCGTGCGGCCTGGAGATAAAGTGCGGCGTTGATTCGATCCCGAGCTTTTCGTTTGATTTAATAAGATCGATTATACTGTGCGACCTGGCCTCCACCACTGCTTCGATCCTGTTTACAATATTCGTTTCTTCAACCCGTTTACTCTCCCGCTCCCCGATTACCGCCTTTAGTTCTTTCTCCTTTTCCCGGATGATTTTTTTGATCTTCTTTTCCCACGTATTATCTCTTTTCATTTTGGCCATGTCATCACCGCACTTTCAAGCGATATCTAAACGGTATATATCCACCGATGAATTGTCGTCTGCAACCCTCGTAAAACATTTTTTCTCGAGCAGTTTTTTCTTTTCCCCCGCCATAATGTCGCTGGTCATTAATTTTATTTTTATGGAATTTGCAAATGGTTTTTTATTTTTCTTCCGGCTCATCAATTTTAAAAAGCGGTCAAGCATTATACTCGCGAGTTTTTCGTCTCGTTCCCAGTCGTTCACATCGAAAATGCCTATCGTAACTTCGTTTGTCGTAAAACGAGTATAGGATATCTTACCACGTATCTTCGCCTTGAATTTATTTTGGTCTAATTCCGGCTTCCCAAGGTTCGGTTTTATGATCCGTGGGCCCTTCGGGGCCTTTCGATCCCGGTAGATGTCGAAGGCATTCAGCGTCAAGTTCGTAGCCACGGAAGTAGTATTCTCCTCACGGTTCTGGAAAAACATTAATAAATTTCGGTTGTATAATAGATATGAAAATATCTCCGCGCAGGCTGAGAGAATAAAAATTGCAGTTCCGATCATAGCGAAAAGAAAATGGTCGAGGAACGCTACCAGATATAGAGACCCCGTGCCGGCACTATCAAAAAATCCAGTGATGAATATGCACTCACCATCGACAAGGAGATTTGAAAACAGCCAAATCACTGGGAAATTTGTTAGTGCCCCCCGTGCCACAGCACAGCAGGGCGGCGATTATTGTGATGACGATGGATTTTCTCGTGAATGAAAGATGTGCGAAGAGTGCTGAAATAGCAATACCGAAGATAAGCAGGACACAGTAAAGCCAGTGATTTAAAATATTTATGATGAAAATAAATTGAGAAATAAATAGGTAGATACTCGTAAAGAACATTGTTAGAGAAACCATTGGGACATATCGGAAGACATCTTTCGATTCATAGCCGATATCGGTGAGTATTTTTCGCAGTTTTCTACGCCGCAACCATTCAATGAGTAATCCCACTAGCGCAGTGAGCACGAAAAGACAAAGGCCGATGATAAAGAATGACCAGAACGGCGGTTCGTTGTCCACTTCGAGTACTGTTTCTAAAAACATTTCCGTTGTCTCGATCCCAAAAATGTACTCTCCATCATCCAACTCAGTGGAGTCGAAACTGCATCTCCAGTAAGTGGTTACGTTCCCTGTATCCGGATCGTTCTCCTCCCATGTTTCCGTTTCAATTCTATCGATAAAGGAGTTACTTCCAATTTTACGTAGAAACATCTTAGATGTGCCGAGACCTCGTACAGTCGTCTCGTATACTAATATATCCACATTCCCCTCTACTTTCATATTCCCGTTCACTTGATCTCCTGTAATGACCGTTCTCTCTTCTCCAAAGGTATATACGACACCACGATTGATCCCCAGCAAATTCCCATCCACATCGATGGGAGTGGTGACCGTGGTCTTCCCACCTTCATTATCGATGACCGTCAGGCTAGCGTTATAATTGCCAGCAGTGGAATAGGTATGTACCACCTTCGCTCCTGATTCGTTGGAGTTATCCCCGAAATCCCAAAAAAAATCGGTTATATTGCCGTCGAGATCGAAACTGCCACTTGCGTCGAACACATTTTCATATCCCACCACTATTTTTTCAGGATTAATGTATATGAAAGCGGTGGGCGGGTTGTTTTTCACAGTTATCTCTAAAACGCCGGTTTTTTCCGATGCACCACCCGTTTTATTACCCACCTCTCCCATGAAATAGTAGGTCCCAGCGGAACTTGAGTGTGATGTATGAAAATCGGCCTCGAAATGATCGTCTACGGACCGGACTGGCAAACTCAACCATGTGGAATTGTCTTCAGAATAAAAAATATCGCACCATGAATTCGTGATGTCCACGCCCGGATGGACCGAGATAAATGCGGTTTCAGCACGGAATATGGAATATTTTGCTAGCCGGATATTCGGCCTCACAGGAGCTCTCGACGAAACCACAAGCTCCCCTGTTTCACCCAGTCTGGTCTCCCCCTCCATTCTTATGATTTCCTTGTTAAAGGTGGAAAATACTGCGCCTATAACAAAGAATAAAATTAATGAAAGGGATATTGCCAATCGTAATGACAACTGAAACCCACGGCCAGGGGAGGAAGTCTGGGTTGAAACGGATAGCAAGGGCACCACTCTGTTCCAAAATTATAAAAGAAATCTTGATACTGTTCGATAGAAACATCGAGTGCTTATATTAATTTTGTCCCAATTGTTCATCATCTACTGTGTACACTAAGGGATTGCCAAGAAATAAGTTGCCAAAAATTGCCCCCAGATTTGCCTCGGATTTGACCGATCCGATTGAGAAGAACCGTAGTCATAGCAGCGCTATAACGAAGATATTGGCAAATGTGCATACTTCGACAAAAAGTCGAGGTGTGCACAATTGAAAATGTTCGCAGAATCGCAGCCCGTAGATTTCTGTAGGAAATCGAGGGCTCAGCAGAGCCGTTGGGTCTGCGTAGTGAAACGTGAGCCCGAAGGGACCGATTCTGCTGAATTCTTCGATTGAGTAGCGGTTAAAGACGGGGTGGAGATGCCCCTTACACTCCGTCAAATCAGAGATTTGACTGCATCTGCCAGGGCATTACCTGGCAGATGAGGTGCAAGGATGGTAACTTATTTTCGGGCTAGCCCTTAGCTTTAACCTCTTTATCGCTATCTCGGCTATCTGGCTCAAAGGATCATACACATCGGATACCGGCGGACAGTAAGAGAATTCCGCGTCGGCAATGTCATGGACCGTCAACCCTGCCGAAATGGCGAGGGCGAGAACGTTCACTCTCCAGGCGGCCCCCCCCTCGCCGATGGCCTGTGCTCCAAGAATCCTGCCGTCGTCGCCATCCACTACTATTCTCAGGACCAGTCTCGTTGCGCCAGGCATCCAATGGGGTTTTATAAGACCCTTGGTCATAATTCCCTTTGCATTTCCAAAACCCGCCTTTTCTGCCGCTTCGAGGTTGTAACCCGTTGCGGAAATTTCTAAATTTCCTACCATGGAAACGAAGGTATTACCCACTCCCCTATACCTGGCGGTACCGCCCGCGGCGTTGGTTCCAGCGATGGTACCCATCCGATAAGCCGACGTTGCCAATCTCATGCTTGCCCGGCTCCCATCAATTCTAGAAAAGGATTCGACGCAGTCACCTATGGCGTATATCCCCGGGATGCTAGTTTCCATTCTTTCGTCGGTCACTATCCCGTTGGGAGTTACGCGGATGCCGCAGTCCTCGGCATGCCGGACCCTTGGTCTCATTCCAACGGCCATTACTACAATATCGCAGGGTATGATCTTCCCGTCGATCTCAACCGACTCGATCCAATCATTGCCGTTTATCCGGTCAATGCCTTTTCCGAAGTAATTTTTTATCCCCCGCTCGTCGAGTTTTTCGATTATGAAAGAACCCATCTTCGGATCAAGGTCTCTCGGAAGAGGTGGAGGTGTGCGCTTGGTAACATGGACTTCAAGGCTCATGGTTCTCAGAGCCACCGCAATCTCTAGACCTATTGCGCCCCCGCCCACAACCACCGCGGTCTTTTTCTTCGAAGCCAAAGCGGCGGCGTGGAGCTTTTTGGCATCATCGAGATCGCTTAGAAAATGAAAACCCCGTCCGTGAAAATCGTCCGCACCCGGTATTGGCAGGTTCACCGGTTCGGCGCCAAGGGCAAGCACCAGTGAATCATAGGGAAGTGTAAATAACTCGCCGTTCACGTTATTTCGGACACTGATGTTCTTTTCTTTCGGAGAAATGGAAATCAATTCATGCGAGAGGTACTTCGATACCTGTCTAGTAGTGGGAACGGTATGTTTCAATTCATCAAGATCATTAACCATTCCCTTCAACGCAAAGGGCATCCCGCAGGGGCTGAACATATCATAATCTCTTTTTTCAATGATCGTGACATGCGCTTTCCTATCGGTGCTGGCAGCCGCCTTGGAAGCATAGAGCCCCCCCACTCCCAATCCAACTATCACCACTTCTCGGGATGTTTTCCCTGAAATCATTTTATCTTATCCGAGTTGATATTGAATACCAAAATAAATTGAAAAAAATTAAATATTCCAGTTATCCAACTTCATGTCATTGGGATCATTTGCGGATACGGCACCCTTCCCGGCTTGATGATCGGCGTTCTCTTCGGAAGATTCCTCGTTCCCATTTTGGTCAATTCGCTCATCCACTTCGGACACACCCGATCCAGGGAATCGAGCAGGCGCGCGGAAATCGAAAATATCACCCAGAGGTTTATCCTCCACATTCCTAGAATGGTGATCACTCGTAAGAGTGTCCGTTTCGTATGTGCCATGGGTGGGCTCAGGAAGAGATAGAAGGGTTTCACCACTTCTGCCATCACCAATAATCTCCGATTTTTCACCTGTTTCCGAATAATAATCCGCGGTGTTTTCGCTCGTACCGAAGTCCCAAGCCCTCTCGTTCTCCCACCCATCCAGTTCCGCTGACACGGGACCGGCAGATCGCCCCCGGTGTTCCCATCCATGGGAAGTATTTTCTCGACGACCCACCACCCGTCTGGTGCGACGTAGCTTCACTCGTGTTTTTACTCGAAAATGATCGCTTTCAGATGGATATGAGACAGTGGACGGAGCCCATGGATCTGGCCCCGTATTTACTTCTGCGTAATCATCTGGTGACAGGTCGGTTACAAGATCTTTTCTTCGTTTACGTCTTTGCACCAGAACCAAAACCACGATCAATCCCAGAATGACAAACATGACTGCACCTACGATACCATAGAAAGCTGCGGGATTTTCGCCGCGATAATTATTTACTGTATCCATGAACGATAATTCATCGATAACAATGGTTTCCTCAACGGATGCCTCATGCCCAGCTTCGTCCTTGACCCGGAGCTTTACGATGTATTGACCTGCTTCCGAATACGGATGCGTGAATTCGGTTCTCTTTGTCCATCGGGTTTTTTCCCCATCACCAAAATCCACAAGGTACAACAGTATTCCGCCGCAATCATCCTTGGACCGGCCTGCATTTATTGTAACCGTATCCCCGACCACAGCCTTTTCTGTTGAGACCTCCAGATATGGTTTTGGTCTATTGGAATCGTATTTTATCAAAAGCTCGTTTTCCCTTTCCTTGTTGCCGGATCGATCCGTGGAGTAATACACAAGCGTGTGAATGCCTTCCGGGATCTCATCCCCGGAGATTGTAACAGAATAAATTTCGCTCTCGTCGGGATCCTCGAAATAATAATATATGGCTACAGTATCCTTCATTGGTGAGTTCAATTCTATTTCAAGGGAGGAGTACCAATCTCCGTCCCCGTTAGGTTCCTCAGGTTCAAGTAATGCAGTGGTGGTAGGGGGCGTTATGTCTATCATGAGGATATTCGATTCCATATCTCCCACATTCCCAGCGTGATCCACACCGTAGTAGGTAATCTCGACCACACCTTCCGATGGCGGTATTATTATATCCCCGTCGTATTCGTAAAATACCTCGGTATCCCAGCTGTAATTTATACTGACGTTCTCTTCTGAGAAGAATGTGATCTCGGGCATCGTTACGTAATACCTGCTCAATCCATTGGGGTGCTGGGGCGATATAACGCAGGTGACATCAGGAGGGGTGGTGTCCACCTTGAATTCCATTGTTCGTTCTTCCGCCGTATTTCCCGCAGCATCCATGCTGTAGCAATGTAAAACATGCGTCCCTTCGTCTGGCACGAAAGTACGTGTGTACTGCCGGGGTTTGTTGTCATCGAAATAGTAATAGATTATATCAAGTTCGTCAGTGGATGAAAGCGATATGGAAGGAATCTCGGAATACCAGTTCCCTTTACCGGGAACCCGATCAACGTCCATGAACACCTCCGGCGGAATCCGGTCGATTCGGAGCTCTTCCACCAACAACTCTTCCATGTTGCCGGCTGAATCCTTGCTGTAATATTGTATCGATATATTCCCCTCCAACTTGAGCGAAAGAGGAATAGTGTAAATGCTGAATCCTCCTATGGGTTCTCCATCCAGCAGAATGCGATAATACGTGTCGATTTCGTCCTCTCCCGCGATCAAGGAAACGTTGGTGATGGAATTATACCATCCACTGGTGCCTGAAGGATCCTCGGGATCCACTTCTACAATCGTCACAGGAGTGATGCTGTCCACCCGAATCACGTTCGTTCTTGTAACTTCAGGATTTCCCCAGTTATCCTCGGAGTAATAACGGAATGTGATCTCTCCGTTGGGGATCCGTATTGGTTTTGTATAAGTTACGAAATCATCTCCCACCTCATCCAGTGAATAACGAATTGAGGACCATTCCTCGCTTAAAAGGCTGATGGTGGGTGTTTCGTTGTACCACCCGTTCAGCCCATTCGATTCTTTCGGAGAGATGGCATACTCGGTGATAGGAGGTATCACATCGATAAAAGGAGTCATGGTCTCGTATGTGTAGTAATTGGGTTTTGTTACGGTCACGTCGGCTGAACCTTCCACCACAGGATTATTGAATCCGATGATGCCCCCGGAGCTGGTAACTCCCCTCATATACTGACCGCTTCCTTGGATGCAAACTTGCGCTCCCTGTACCCCTGAGCCCGTACCGGTTTCTTTTACAGTAACGTTGATCCTCTGTTGGGTAATGGTTACGTTCACCTGGAAAGCCTTCGGAACTTTCGTCCACAGGGGAACTTCCGGCTCTCCTAGCATGTTGAGTTCCAACCAGCAGGATTGTATCTCGCCATCGCTTTCCTCGGTGTCGCTGAACCAGTTTCCAAAAGAATAGGCATAATGGTCTTTGGCCTTGGTATGCGTCGCCCCGATATGAAGATTATCCGCTGCGAGCTGGTAGCAGAGATCCTCCTGCAAACCTCCCGCGCCGTAGGCATATTGGTCGTAGCCGATAACAGCAGTTGCACTTCTCGATGAACCGATATAAGCTATCGCCCTGTTCTGTGCGTTCTCGGTGAAAGTCTCTCCTATGCAATCACCGAAATTCTGATATCCGCATCCGGAAGGATCGTCGAACCAGGAGGTCATACAAGCCATTCCGCTTATCAGAGGTTTCTTAAGGCCGTTTGAAAGGGTACTGACATCATTATTGCTGAATAGTACCTGGTTGCCGCCGTTCTGGCACCACACTGTCGGGCCCCCATGATCTACGAAATTCACATAACCGGCACCGCTGTTGAGGGATGTTTTAACATCGGATTTCTGTATTGTTCCCCCATTCTCATAGAATTTATCGGTATCCTTGAAGGCAGAATTCAGGTATTTATCGTACAAGTAATCACACTGGATTGCCGCGTCACCAGTCCGGTGGCTGTCCGCACCGATGAGGACCACTTTTTCCATCCAATTACCTCCAGGGGGCGATTTTTCATAATCTATCACGCTTTGCGCCCAATCATTCATACTTGAATAAGAACTGATGGCGATCCTTGAGAGATAAACATCGGACAATATGTCCTGTATATCGCCATTCTCGCCCCAGTAAGCATCGCCGTCTGCGTTCCAGGTGCGATCGAGACAAGCGTAGTACTGATCCGAAGGTATCCAGCCATCATCCCAACCAGGATATGGCGAGGGGTCTTTGCAAAGCCTCACTGGTACATGGTTGTAATCCCCGGCAAGAAGGACATAAGTGATACCGTATTGGTTGTGCATGTCTTTGATGAAGTTCCGGATCTTCTCGGGATTGTCAACACCTTCATACGATGTATAGATATTTTGCGTCGAGTATACTTCACATGGAACTCCCTTTTTCGTTTTCCAGGCTGCAAGTTTTGCCAGCGGATTGGTAAAGGTAGAAGTAGTAATGATGATATAGTCCGGATCCGGTGTTTCTCCCGAGCGGGATGACCGCGTTGAGCCATCTGTAGAAGGGGTTATGCCGGGGGTTACAGGGTCTGATTCCCGGTCCCCGGAAACAAATGACTGCACCCCGATTTCAGAATCACCATCGAACTTCATCACCACACGGGCACTGTCGTATATTTGGGCTTCGTTCAGGGATGGGTTGAAACGCACGGGAAAAAGAGCGAGAGAATAGGACCAGTACCGGTAGCCGTCCTTCCATACTCCGCCCAGCAAGGACATTTTGTAATCCTCTCCGGGGAGAAAGGTATCAGACCCGTAAGCTGATTTGTCAATGTACTCGGAGTTCTCAATTTCATAGGGTAAGCGGGCCTTGGGTGCGGGTACAAGATTGAGGGAAATATATGTGATCCCGGAGTATTCAACTTCTATAGATTTCAAGAGGTGAAGGTTCTCGATGGTAACAACTTTTATCGGAACCCTCGGGTGACCAGGTAAGGGAATAGCCAGAGTGTCTTCCATCTTAATGGTATCCCATTCTTCCCCGGCATATTCCTCTTTGCCAAAGAGCGGTTGAGGAAAACCTATTTCAATAACCTCCCTGACAATTTCTGAAGGTTCTGAAATCTTCGCCTCCATTATATCCAAACTGGCCTCCTGCCGGGTTGCCGCATTGGTGGAGATACTGGAAAAGGGATTGAGCAAGAATATGACGAATACTGCGCAGAGCAAGAACATATTGGATCGTCTCATATCAATTCACCTTGTTAATGAGAAAAAAGCGTTTTTATTGCAATAATGCCATTTGTTATAATGATTTCCGGATTAATTAAAATTTTCGGGTTAATTGCGGATTTACAGTTCTATATTTTGAAAATAAATCCGCGAGAACATTTGATATAGAAAAATAGGATTTTCTCAGTTCCGAACGGGAACGATTTCTCTGAAAAAGTTGAAAGCGAAACCTCTACCAAAAAACCGGTCATATTGATTTCAGGATTGATGCACATTAAGACGATAACTATTTATTTTCCATATACAATATTATTTAGCATCATGGTAAACTTGAATGGATCATGCCGTTGATATAAGAAGAGAAAAGAGCACATGACGGTGGAATGAATAGGAATCATTTTTCAAGGAGGCGCAAGGAGAAGTAATATGTCCGGAGATAAGCAGGAAGTAAATAAAGGCTGGATCTGTCTCCTGGTGGTTTTTTTCATTATAGTCCAACTTTTCTCTATTAGCATTCATCCAACAACGGAGCTCCACACGGAGCGATCCGGACGAGTTCAATCCATGGTAGGGCCAAACAAACTCATGACATCCACCCGTTATGGCAATAAAATCGTGGAGAGTTTTCAAAATTTGAACAATATCGACATTAGCAACACCACCTGCACAATAAACACCAAAGCGGGGAAGATCACATTCGAATCATCTAAGTCCATCACTCCAACATACGTGGGATCGGCGAACATTAATACACGATCTCACGGGGGAGGTTTTTCCCCAATGGTGGATGAGTACTGGTATCCGCAATGGTCGGGGAGTACGATCTATCGTTACAACAGCGGATATTCAAGCCTCGGGCAGTTCAATACCGGCAACCAGCAGATGATGCAGGTCTGGAGCGATATTGACGGTACTTTCTATGGGGCTCATTGGGGATACAATACGATCATAAAATGGGCCGTGGATCCCAACAATTGGCAGACAAGGCAGGTCTGGTCTTTCAATATAGGGTCCACCGCCGGATCGGTGACCTGTGATGCTGAGTTCGTTTACGCCATGCGCTGGTCTCACAATCAGGTGAGGGTACTGCGTAAGAGCGACGGTCATAATGTGAGGAATTTTAACTTGCCATCCAACTGTTATGATTATGGGACTATGGCATATGCCAACGGGATATTGTATGTGGGCGGATACAACCGCGATCATAGAAGAGTCGGCATGTTCAATCCACAGAACGGTAACTATCTTGGGGATTTTCGGACTAACCGCCACATATACAATATGGCCTATAACGGGGAAGAGTACTGCGTGTCGGACAACGGCAACACCATATCCAGATACCGAATTTCGGAGGGAAACTCCTATTTCGGGGACCGAGTGGACCCAAGCTCAAAGACAAGGTATGTCCAGTCAAAACCGCTGTACAAGGGGGAACATACTATTGGTGCGGTGAGGCTCGACGCGGTTGAAAGCAAACCCCAGGGTACCGGTATCGAATATACCGTGACCGCCGACGGCGTGAATTGGGAAAAGATAACCCCGGGCGAGAACCATATATTCGAAAACATTGGCTCGAAATTGATGTGGAACGCCACACTTACAACGGTTGATGTGGATGACGGCCCCATGATCGAGGAGATCACCATCGAGTTCGACCTGTTCAGCGAAGCTGTGCCATATGCACCCACCTCTTCAATCTGGCAGGGAACCCGGACCCCTCTCCTGGAATGGAATTTCACCGACCCCGATAAGAACGATATCCAATCCGATTATCTGGTGGAGATCTACGACGACGAAAGCCCCAATAACATTCAGTATAACTCCTCGTGGATAAATTCCTCCGATTGGGAACATACCGTCAATGAAGTACTGGAGGATGGCATTTATTACTGGAGGGTGCGGACCAAGGACGGTTATCACGCGGCAAGCAACTTCTCAGTGCTGAAGAAGCTCATGATCGACGTGACGAAACCAAATGGGAACATCACAATTGAGGAGGGGGTGCTATCCGTAAACGATAAATTGGTGGATTTGCTAATAAATGCAACGGATCACGGCAGCGGAGTGGCGGACATGCAGCTCATTGGTGATAGGGGAAACGTCGGACCCTGGGAGGAATATAAAACAGAGAAAAGGATAGTCTTGTCTCCCACCGACGGAGTGAAGATGATCCGGGTGAGGTTCCGGGACAATGCGGGAATAGTATCGGAAGATTTCAACTATACGGTATATTTCGATCTCAAGGGACCCTTTGATGTTATTGTCACATCCTCCACCCATCAGGACCCCCTGGTTCACTACAACAGCACGCTCCCCGTCTTCTCCTGGGAACCGCCGTATGAGGTGACCGGTATCAAGGGATATTCATATACTGTGGACAGTACACCTCTTACCGAACCTACGAAAGTACTTTATTCCCCCAACGGCGAGCTTACAGGAACATATCCCGGGGAATTCGCTGGGCTTGGCGAAGGGAGCTGGTATTTCCATATCACGCCCTGCGATGTGTACGACCAATGGGGTAACACCACCCATTTTAAATTTAACATCGACAGCGTACTACCGGTAGCTTCCGAGTTAATTCCATCTGGAAGTGAATGGTTTGGGGCCACCAGTGTAAAGACGGAAATTACATTTTACGACAGGGAAGGTTACGGGCTTGATACGGACAGCATCGCTATTTCTTACAGGAAGAGTGGCGAAAGTTCATTCACTGGATGGACAAGCGACGGAATGGAATTCGAAATATTGGAGGAAGGGGATGAGGGATATCCCGTAAAGGTAAAGGCATGGACAGAACTCGTTTTCAACGAAGGGGACCGGAATGCCGTTATGTGGCGAATATCAGATATGTCTGGTAACGGACCGGTTTATAGCGAAAAGCGGGCGGTCAAGGTGGACCTCACACCGGTGACCTTCTCCGATCCGATCCCAGAAGATGAGATATCTACCGAAACCACTGTGTCCGTTGGTATTACCATCGACGATACTGGTGGCAGCGGTGTAGACGGAAAGACCGTGGAGTATTCCATATCCAAATATGGGGAGGGCGACGATAAATATTTTGCCAACTGGACACTTATCAACAATAACATGGTGAAAGAGAATCTAAACATATTGGTGGACATTGAATTCGAACCGAGCCGTGATAATTATATAAAGTGGCGGGCAATAGATGCAGTGGGAAACGGTTATGCCATGTCCGAAGCAACGCAAGTTTGGGTCAACTCTCCCCCGGAACCGGTGATAGACGCACCCTATGACGATGAGACCTTCGTGGAAGGCTCTTCTATCCGGTTGAGCGCCGAGGGGACCTCTGATAACGAAGGGGACGAGCTTGTCTACTACTGGGTGATCAAGGGGAAGACCAGCAAGAAGACCGTATTCAAAGGACACGATATGGAGACCCAGGCAATACTGGATACCGCGGGTAAGTACCTGATCTATCTCTACGTGGATGATGGTTACGGTTTCAATGAAAGCGTAAAGCTGGATATTGAGGTTCTGCCGAAGCCCACCGGAAAAGAGGCGGAGGAGCGATGGGATGATACCACGGACAGCGACGGGGATACTCTGCCGGACTGGTGGGAGAAAATGAACGGCCGGGACCCCAAAGATCCAACGGATGCCACTGAGGAGATGAAAGATACCTACAAAAGTGAACTGAAAGATCACAAAGGCGTTAAAAACACTGAGGAAGGTCTACTCTCAAAATACTGGTGGGTTTTTATTGTGATTGGCGTCATCATTCTTGCACTGATCATCGGGATCTTGGTAGTGGTAAGAAATAAGCGAAAGAAGGAAGAAGAGACGGAAAATATCATGCCCCAACGAATAGCTCAGGAGAGACCGTATCCGGTGGGAAGCAGGGATTTCTATCATCCCCAATATTCCCAGACGGCCAACGCGTATCAGTCACAACCGGCTTATGGTACACAATTCTCGACCTGGGGATCCCCAAAGGGGGGGAGCGCCCAATTCGGAGGACAAACGCCTGCCTATGCACAGCGGCCGCCTGCCGGATCGGGACCCGGAATCAACGGACCCCTGGCCCTTCCCATGGCCTCACAGACCCCTGTAGCGCAGCAGCAGTCATCTCCCGTTCAGCAACCTGTTCAATACATCTCTCCCGCGACCCCGACCATCCAGCCCACTCAACCTAGACTACAATATGAGCAGGGGCCGACCGGTCAGACGGTCCCACAATACAGCTTACCCTCTTTTTCATCCGATCAGGGCACTATTGATCTCAATTTATTGGCACTTCCCCCTGCAGCGGATATGGACGGAGGAATGAGCATTGAGGGGCTGTCAGGTTTTACCGGAGCGGCAGATGCGACATACATGCCACAGCAGTCCTTTGTGGATCCGGTAATGAACAAAAACCTTGGAAGCGTATCCACCACTCTGGAACCTGCATATTCGCAGGGGTTCGTGGGACCTGATATACCGATCACACCCATGTCGGAATCCCCGCCAATATCAAGTATTACATCGTCACCAATAGCACCTGAGCCACTATCCGTTACCGGAACTCCTGTAATATCACATCCAAAGCCTTCAACAATTGCACAAAAACCCATACCTGCATCTGGAATCCCCGTAATATCACCCCCAAAACCATCAACAATTACACCGGAACCCTTACCTACGTCTGGAATCCCCGTAATATCACCTCCAAAACCTTCAACAATAGCACAAGAGCCCATATCCACGTCGGGAATCCCTGTAATATCACCTCCGAAACCATCAACAATACCACCGGAACCCACACCCGTGTCAGGAACTTCTGCAATATCACCTCAATCACCGTCCGAACCACCCACCTCAGCCCCAGTAAACGCCGTTGACAACATTCTCGACGATATATTCGGTTCCCGGTTAGCGCAAACACTTCCACAATCACCACCTGAGCCCCCATCTCCTTGACTAGGATTACCAGTGAAATAGACAGCTATTTCTATTTTCTAGGGAGTCGATATTCTATAAAATGTTAAAATAAAATAATTTCAAGGTTGAGATGAAAAATATATATGTACGAACAAAGATAGAGGACTTCTATAATAAAAATCTGTGGTCTAGCTAACATTAATTTTAGGATGAATCACCCACAGATAATCTGTGGGTATCATCCATAGGGAACTTGTTACCGAGGATGCAGTTGCATAATGCAACGGAGCCTGACCGC
>JASLWR010000039.1 GCA_030740765.1 Thermoplasmatota archaeon | reverse complement strand
CATGTATAATCAGTTCAGAAATGGATATCGTGGATGCCACTCGGAGTTTTCTCAAGCTTTTTGGTTACGCAAGGGGCGAGGTGATTGGGGAAAAATTGAATTTATTATTTCCACGTGACTCCTATGACGTGGTAGAGAAAATACTGCATAAGAGCAACGAGAGCCTGGAATGGTTCGCAGAGCTTTCCCTCGAGAAGAAGAACGGTGAGGTTTTCACAGAGAGCATGGGAGTCTTTGCAGTGAGTGACAGTAAGAAAACTGTGCATGACAGCAGGAAAGAACTGGTATATTGCATGGCGATACAATCGGAACTCAGGGAGAGAAACGGTATAAACCAGTTTGTCGAAGCTTCTGAAAAACGCTATCAGGAACTGGTGGACCGCTTAAATGAGATAATATTCACCCTGGATACGGACGGGCGGTTTACAACCATGAATTCGTATTCGGTGGAACCGGTCCGCTACAGGCCCGACGAGGGTATGGTACAGGAACTGACGTTGGGTATCAAAGCGGAAGAGATCCGCAAAGGTGTCGAACTCCCTGGAAAAACGGAGGTACCGGCGGAGTTCAGGGTCATGCACCGGGCAGGTGGAGAAGATTCTGTGAGAACACTTGTCACAGTTGGTTTAAATAGAGATTATTTATATAAATTACCAGAAATGTCCCTCAACGCCATTTCAGAAGGATCCATTTCCTCTGATACCGGTGATCAGGGGCCTGAAAGGTTGGAAGAGGAGAAAACTGAGGAGAACCCCACAAATTCTTTAATTTCATTGATCAGGGAAAGCATTATCGCCATGGACGAAAGTGGGAGATTGACGGATTTCAATGACGCCTTTCTCAATATGACTGGTTATTCCTATGATGAAGCGAACCGAATACCCTTTAGCGATTATTTCGCTCCTGATTCAAGGGAATTTCTGGACAGCATCTTCGAAGATATCCTGCGGGACAAGACCCTGGTGGATTACGAGACCAGCTTCATAAGAAAGAACGGCGAGATATATCCGGTGAGTTTCGATGCCACCCTCATGGAGGATGAGAACGGGGAAATAAAGGGAATAATTGCCATTGTAAGAGATATGACCGAAGATGAGGAGAATGAAGTTAAATTATTAAGTGGAGGCCTGTTGATCTCAGAATATCACTTTGTGAAAACTCTGCTTTCGACAATAAGGGACGGAGCAATCGCCACAGATGAATTCGGGCAGATCATATTCCTGAATGAGAGTATGCTCTTGATGTTGGACTGCCGTGTGGAAGAGCTGGTCAACAGGCTTGTTTTCGATCTTTTTTCCGACGCAAAACGAAAGGGAGCGGTTGAAATCTTCGAAGAACTGGACAATGGTGAAAAAACTAGGTTTTTCAATTCCGTGTTCCAACGATTGGACGGTACACCGCTTCCGGTGGAAATCAATGCCTGTTCCGTAATGGATCGGTACGACGCGAAAATCGGATATTTGCTGGTGGTTTCGAAAGCGGCCGATGAAAAGAGTAAAAGGAAAGAGGAAACGGATGAGAAAAGCACAGGGGGAATCGAGCAAAAGCAGCATGAACATCGCCCTCCCCGTACGGACTTTCTTTTCGAAATGGACGCAAAAGGTACGATAATAGACGTTAACCATCAGGGTCTAAAACTATTGAATCACAGTGGGAGAGGATTGGAACGTAATAAGATAGGGGATCATATTCTTATAGGCGGTAGTAGACTCGAAAGTGACATGCTTGAAGGCTTATCAAGAATGAAAAACGGAACCAGGACGGTCGAGGGTACGTTATTGTTTAAAGACCTTGATCCCATTCCACTACTTCTTACGTTTCATGCGGTCAAGGTTCCGCTGGGTGAAGAGGTGAAATACCAGATGGTGATCGAGAGTATCCCTGGCAATGTTACCACGGGAGACCGGGATTTTAGCTAATAGAAAATATCGACCGATAACGAAGGAAGGTCATCAGATGAGTGAAAGTGAGAGGATGGAAATCAAAGGACAGCGAGAAGAGGCCATAAAGTGGGGCGGAATACCCCCCGCAGGCGAGAATCCCATCACAGATAGCAATAAATTCGTGGGAAAGGTTCTGTTGACACTTGCGATTTGCATAGGCATATGGACCATATACCGGGCGGTTGGGGGACAGATATTCACAGGGCTTCATACGAATTCAAGCATGATCACTGATTTTTTCGCAAAACCGCTCTTCACGGTACTGCCAATAATTTTTTTATGGCGTTTTCTATTCAAGGAAAAACGGGCCCCGGTTCGATTCGGGCGCAAGAATATGGAAAGCGGTATAATATCAGCTCTCGTGCTTGTGTCGTCATTTATATTCTTGCTCTACATAATGCAGATTATCTTTTTCCGCATGTTCGGAGTGATGGAAGCAGGCTCCGTTTCATTGATACCCGGATGGAAGTACATGGGGACCGTGGAGTTCATTCTATTGTGGCTGATGTTCGTGGTATCCACCGGTTTCGCCGAAGAATATGAGGCCAGGGGTTTCCTGCAAGACCAATTGATGCGAGTCCAGTCACCCTGGAAGTCAATACTTATCACTGCATTAATATTCGCGGCGGGGCACATTCCGATATTTATTTTCATCCATCACCTCGCTTTCTGGCAGGGCTTTTATTATTTCGTATATCTCGTTCCCATGTCCATCTTCCTTTCCATCTACTATCACTGGTCCCGGAACCTGCCTGCGGTGATGATATACCACGGTCTATTCGACTGGATGCTCTCCGCCATATACATAACGGCGAGATACGATGCGTCATATGGAAATTCGATTCACGTAGCATGGGGTATTTTCTTCATAGCTTCTCTATTCGCCATCACCATAAATCTAGCACTACTGTACGTCTTCTACAGGGTCTTCTGGAAGAAGGACCGACCTTCCGGTTCAATGGGATTCAAGATACCAATAATATCAGATTGGAAGGGACCCCGGCCGAGAAGGTTCCGGCGTGACGATAGCAGCATATCGTGGGGTAAAACGATATTCGCTCTGGGTGCTGCTTCGGTCCTGTTCAGCGGATTCGTCATGGGATTCGGCGCCGCGTTCGGTACAATGGATCCGTCGGTGGTGGCCGATCAGATAATCGATAAGAAAGACGAGTCGAAGGAGGTGGATTTGTCGGCCATGGATCTGGTGGTGAGCGACATATCCCAAATAACCGATTATGTGGGAACGGGCCAGACTTCCCCAATCCCCCATTCGATAGTGGAAGAAAACGTGGTGAATGTTAGTTTCAAGCTGACCTGGAGTGACGAGGCCGATGCCACTTTCAGGCACAAGAACGAGCCGGATACACTCACTATTGAGGTTTCGAGTCACGGCGGGATCTCACAATCAGAATCTGGAGCTAACTCTTACGGCCAACAGGGAGTTATAGAGTTCAGAGTTGCCGTGCCTTTGAAGGAAAATCCATCTCTGGAGGGCACAGGCCCGTGGAACATCAATATTACAGTAGTTTCCGGAGACCACGAGGCTTCGGGACCGGCAGCATTAAAATTCCTTGATAACGGCAACTCCTTTACTCTCGAGATTAATCACGAATACTACCAGGAGACTGAATAGAGAAATTTATAATGAATTGATGGTGATCACCATGAAATGCATTGTATGCAAGGACGAAATGATTTACAAGGATATGAAAAATGTTGAGATCGACGTGTGTCCCGGTTGCGGAGGAACTTGGCTGGACGGGGGGGAGCTGAAAGAATTAACCGGTTTTGATATCGGGGCTGGCCGCCTGCTCTCATGCTACAAGTGCGATGTCACCATGCAGACGAAGATGGTCCGGGGAGTAGAGATCGATATCTGTCCCAAATGTTCATCCATCTGGCTAGATGGCGGGGAACTCGGCGAGTTGGCGGGCCTCGATTTCAACGCAGGCAAGATAATAACTTGTCCAAAATGTAGCGTGCACCTGCATACCAAGGTTCACGGGGGCGATGAGATCTATGTGTGTCCCGACTGTGGAGGAACGTGGACCGACGGGGGGGAGTTGAAGGAAATCACGGGTTTTGATATTGGAGTGGGCCGCTTGCTCTCATGCTACAAGTGCAACATCACCATGCAGACGAAAATGGTCAAGGGAGTGGAGATCGATATCTGTCCCAAATGTTCCTCCATCTGGCTGGATGGCGGGGAACTCCTGCTTTTAGCAGATCTCGATTGCACGGCCGGCAGGATAATAATATGTCCCAGATGCAAAGTTCATATGCAGACCAAGGTACACGGGGGGGTCGAGATCGACATCTGTCCCGTGTGCACCGGGGTCTACCTCGACCGCGGTGAACTGGAACGATTTATTGGTCTTGAGATCCGAAAGGGAATCCAGACCGATATTAGCCAATTCCTTAACGATACCCAAGATATCCGAATAAGGGTTGCAGTTAGAACGGTCTGTGAAGGTAGGCATGATAGGGAGCGGGCGGCTGACCTTGCAGGCGTTTCTCTTGAAAAATTTAATAAGATTCTTGATAAGCAAAACTAATCAGACATTCTAAAAAAATCCTATTCCAAGTTTAGCCGCTCTTAGACATTGGACTAGGAAGAATCTTTGTTGAATATTATTGGGGAACATTTGTTGTGGTGTCGGGCAACTTTTGTCTAGGTAATTGGCTAACATTTATCACGGTTATGGGCCAACATTTGTCGGATAGTGCTACGTGGCATATGTATTTGGGTTACACAAAGAAAAATCCAAATAGTATATCGAATATCAGGTTTCTCGCTGTTTCTGGCCGCGCGCCCGGGCAATATCCCCCTAACAGTAAAAAGGTGTTCTTATGGATGATCTCATCTCAGAGGTGATTGGGAAAAAAATACTTGCCCTGGGGAATGAAGCCATTGCAAGAGGGGCTCTCGAAGGCCGCGTGGATGTGGTCACTGCTTATCCGGGTACACCCTCAACCGAGATAGGAGACACTTTTGCCAGGATCGCACAGAAAGTGGGTGTTTATTTCGAGTGGTCCGTGAACGAGAAAGTGGCCCTTGAGGTTGCCATCGGAGCGGCAATGAGTGGTCTCCGTTGCATGACGTTTATGAAACAAGTGGGCCTGAACGTTGCTGCGGATGCTCTCATGACCTACTGTTACATTGGTCATCGCGGCGCCCATGTTATTGTATCCGCAGACGATCCATCGTGTCATTCTTCCCAGAACGAGCAGGACAACCGCCTTTTCGCAAGGTTCGCCAACCTTCCAATGCTCGAGCCGTCCAGTCCCAACGAAGCGAAGGAAATGACCCGTTACGCCCTCGATATATCGGAGGAGCTTGAACAGCCCGTCATGCTCAGAACCACTACCAGGATCTGCCATACGAGAGGGGTTCTGGAACTCAATAAAATAGATATCAGGGAAGAACATCGAAAGACCGAGTTCATAAAGGAAAAATACCGCTTTACCAAAATACCCGCTCTCGCGTGGGAGGCTCACACCAGGGTTTTAGACGTGATGGACCAGGCCCGCAGGATCTCCGAGAAATGCCCGTTCACCACCACTGAGGAGATAAACGGAATCGATGAATCACACACAGATGCCCACGACCGTTCCGATGCATCAAGAGATGCATCTGCATCCTCAAAAATCCAAGACGGATTTTTTACGGATGAATCTGCGGATAGTGGAGAAAAGATAGGCATCATAACATCGGGGGTATCTTATGGACATCTGAAAGAGGCCCTCGAATCTTTGAAAATCAATGCGCGGGTAATGAAAATTGGTATGACCAATCCTTTACCGGACGCCTCCATAGCCAATTTTTTGAAAAGCTGTAACAAGGTCATAATGGTGGAAGAGGTGGAGCCGTACCTTGAGGAACAGGTCAAGATTATTGCGAAGGATAATGATTTAACAATTCCGATCCTTGGGAAGGCCGATGGTCATTTCCCCCGCATTTTCGAGTACTCTATAGATATCGTGAGAAGGGGAATCATCTCGGCTCTGGGACTCGAAATGGAAACGAAATCAGATAACGCTTTGAACGTCGGAGAAATGGAACTTCCCCGACGACCGCCCACTCTTTGCCCCGGCTGCCCTCATCGGGCATCGTTCTACGTATCCAGGAAAATCAACAAGGACCACGGGATATATTCAAGCGATATAGGCTGTTATTCACTCGGCCTATTACCACCGTTACGGGCGGCGGACGTCTGGGTCTGCATGGGGGCCAGTTCAGGGCTCGCCTGCGGCTTTTCCGAGTCCACCGACCAGCCTATCCTAGCTTTCGTTGGTGATTCCACCTTTTTCCATTCCGGCCTGTCCGGTCTCATTAACGCAGTACATCACAATCACCGGTTCGTTTATGTCATTCTGGATAATTCCACTACGGCAATGACCGGTCACCAGCCTCATCCGGGAATACCGAGAAACTCCTTTGATGAAATCGCACCCGCGGTGGACATTAAAAAAATCGTGGAAGCGCTGGGGATCACATTCATTGAGGAGGTCAATCCGCTGGACCTTGAGAAAACTGAAGAGGTTTTCAGAAGAGCAATGGATCACCAGAGCGTTTCCGTGATCATAGCGAAGGAACCCTGTACACTGCTGAAACTGAGGGAGATGAAAGCCCGGGGCCAGCGGGTTGTACCATATAACGTGGACCTGAACGAATGCAAGAAGTGCATGAAATGTATCAACACCCTAGCGTGTCCGGCCTTCTACATCAGGAACGAAGATATACGCATCAACCCCTCAATGTGCTCTGGTTGCGGCGTTTGCGCGCAGATTTGTTCTTTCGATGCAATTTCCCAAGAAGGGGAGGCGGTCTTGTGAAGATCAACATCTATCTTGCAGGTATCGGCGGACAGGGGATACTGACTGCAGCACAGGTTCTTGGAAGGGTTGCCGTGGACAATGGTGTTAACGTTCTCGTTAATGAGACTCACGGGATGGCCCAGCGCGGGGGGGTGGTCACCTGCAATGTCAGGTACGGAGATGTGTTCTCACCGTTGATCCCCGAAGGTGAAGCGGATGTGCTTACTGCCTTCGAGCCAGTTGAAGCATTGAGGAGTATAAAAATCGCTAACGAAAATACGTATTTTATCGTGAATACAGCCCGTATATATCCTTTCACGGTCTCCCTGGGCCAGGAAAAGTATCCACCAATGGAATATCTTATGGAAAAGATAAAAAAAATTTCCAGGCGAGTGGTATTTCTCGATGCAAGTGAACTGGCTCGAGAGGCTGGGAACGAGATATGCACCAATATGGTTCTCGTCGGTGGTATCTTTGCCCTGGGCGTCCTTCCTTTCGATAAAGATCAGTTCATCACCACCCTGGAAAGAGTTTTACCGCCAAAAATCTTTAAGGTGAACCTTGAGGCATTTCTTAACGGGAATAAGTTCGTCCGGGATGAAATGGCTCCTAAAGAATAAAAATAAAATGCTGAATTCACTTTTTTTCTTTACGTTTCCGTTTTACTAATATCAAAAGGACGATTACCACAACAAGGAATACTGTAAACAGCACCGCGATGATAATTATGAGGGTGGTTTTCTGGTCGATATTGTTTTTTGCCGAGCCGTTGGGGTTCCCATTTCCCGTATCGTCGTCATCGCTCCCCCCTCCCTGTATATTGATGGAGAATTCTTCCGATCTTACGTAAGAACCCGTTTTATCCGTCACATTGATGAAATACGTCAATAATGAATCCTTTGGGAATGAACCTATGTTCGCCGAATAGTTTTCCCCGTCGGCCGTCATTTCTTTCTTCGCTTCGGGTCCGTTGGAGAGCCGATAATGTACCCGGACCGTGGTGATTGAAAGGTTCGATCTCACCATGGCATGAACTGTGATATTTTGGTCTGTATCAACCGTTTCAGGTGAACGTCGTACCCCAGTAATTGTAATGGAGCTGTTAGGATCAATTTTCCCATTACCCGGAGTGACAATACCCCCACCGGGATCGTCAACATTGGTACCGTTTATCATGAATTTATAGTATTTTTCCTGCACCCCGAACTCGAAATTGCCGTAGTTGATGTTTTTCAGGGAGTCGAAGAACCATTGGTCCACGCAGTGAAAAATGGGATCGAGCTTGATGGGCACAATTCCTTTTGAAAATTCCTGGTCGACATATTCCTCGAAACTTATGCCATCATCCACCCAATCACCCCTGAAGTTCTCCTCAATATATTGCATATCGAACTCGAGACAATCTTCCAGTGTTACCTTCATCTCCGACAGTTTCTGGTTCCCCATGAATATATCAGAACCCTCATCGTCCTTTTCCTTTGTCACATCGATAGCTTTGCTGAATCCGAACGGTGTCTCGATGACCTCGTGATCGCCGGGTTTCAGCGCTTCCATGTATTCTACGTTTCCGTAGAGCGGGTCCCCACCTATAACCACGAGCTGCACATCCACCTCGGTGGAGTCGATGAGGCTCCGGTACGGATCGTCATCAACTTTATTGTATACAGCGATATCGGCAAAGAGGCCTTCCTTGATCCTGCCGGAATAACTCGACCAGGATAATGCGTCTGCAGGATTACTGGTTACCATTCGGACCAGATCGGAGTCCTCAATCACGTTCCCGAAATAATTATCATCATATTGATCCGCGATCTTGAGCTCCATAAGAAGGTTTTTTCCTCCCGATGGACTCCAATCCGTACCTAGACAGACATTTACACCCTCCTCCAGTGCCGTGGGAATCTTTGCCGTACCTCCGTAAAGTATAAGATTGCTCACCGGCGACCAGACCATTGACATGTTTTGCTTTCCCATATAGTCCAGCTCGTTCTCCCCCAATGCGGCCCCGTGAATGACTATCAACTCTTTCCGGGCCAATCCCAGTTCCTTCAAGGTGTCGTACTCTTGCCTGGATTTTTCATCAAGTCCCTCGGCAATATGGAGGAACATGGCATTGTACGTCCCGCTTTCGAAATTACTGATATAGCCATCCGCTTTATCCTGATCGAAGTCGCCCACGGCACCAACCGTAGCATGTGCTCTCGGACCACCGTAGTTGGAGAACTCTATGTTCCTCACCATCATCTCCTCATAACCTTTGGTTGCCATTTTCGAATTCTGTACCGCAGTTGTGCCACTGACCAGTTCTTTGACCTCCGCGTATTTCATGGCCTCGCCGAAGACGTTGTAGTAGTTGCCCTGCTTGAGAGCCTTATTGGGATATGTCACGTGATGCTTGTACGAATCCCCCTTGTTCCATTGGTACCTGTTGGTATAGGTTCCCGGAGCATCCCAGATCGGCATGCAGTTGTAATGAACGTGGTTATGACCGTTGATGAGGCCCGGGAAAATGTAACCGCCCGAGTCGATTGTCTTAGCCCCGCCAAGGTTCAATTCACCCGGTAGCCTGTCGTCGGAATCCAGCACGGCCACTATCATCTCACCCTGGATGACGAGGCGGCCGTTCTCGATCACGGTCAGATCATCGTCCATGGTCACTATGTCCCCCCTTATTATCAGGCCATCCTCTGGGTCATAGACTTCCCCGTCTCCGCCACCGTCTTTTATAGTAACATCAAGGGCGACTGGATCATTCCGCGTACCTGAGCTCTGTAAAAGTTGTGTATTGAGAAGTGTGTTCTCGAGATCAGCCTCCCTGATGTCATGTCCGCATCCCTCGTCCTGATCGCATCCCTCATAGTGATGGCCGTTTTTAAGGTTATCAAAATCTTTCGTTTCATGAGTTTCTAGCTCTACAATATTAAAGGATTCTCCTTTCATCTCGGCTCCCGAAGATATTTCAAAATTGTCAATAAACGCATCATGGACTGTGGACTGCTGAATTAATATAATTATAGTAAAAGATAAAATTAAAGAGGATTTAATCCCTTGTTTTCGAATAAACGAGTAAAAACCTTGCATTATTTCACCAATCATTCATAATTATCGATTTTAGTACTGGCTTTTATTATTTACAATAATGAGCCAATATTATAAATAGAATCGCACCCGAATACAGACGACGGAAGACGGGGGTATTATTGAATGGAATTAATAGATAAAAAGGACAATTCCACAATCGTTTCATGGTTTTGACTGGCTTTGATATTTGTATTTAAAATTTACTTGCATATGATTTAATCCCATTAAATAATATTATAATAAAACATAGTTTGAAAGATAGAGGGAAAGGGGTATGAAAAAATGACAGAGCAAAAAGCTATGCAGAGTTCTGAAGTGGTCAGTGACGAGACCGGTCGGCAGTACCATATCAATCTGGCACCCGGGGAACTGGCCGACTATGTCATACTGGTTGGAGATCCGGAGAGGGCCGTGAAGGCATCAGAACTTCTCGAGGACATAAGGATATCTCAAAAGAACAGGGAGTTCGTAACGTTTACCGGCCGATACAAGGGTATGGAGGTCTCCGTTATGTCCACCGGTATTGGAACGGATAACGTGGAGATCGCCATGATCGAGATATTTCAGATTTCCAAAAATCCAAGCTTTATAAGGGTCGGGTCCTGCGGTGGCCTGAAAGAAGAAATGGAACTTGGCGATCTAGTGATCTCAACAGGTGCGGTACGACTTGAGAATACTTCTCTTTTCTTTGTTAATGAGGGGTATCCCGCCGTAGCCGATTACGAGGTTGTACTTGCACTGCTCTCTGCCTGCGATTCCAAGGATTTCACTTATCACGTGGGTCTAACGGCCTCAGCATCCGGTTTTTACGGTGCCCAGGGAAGAGCCATACCCGGGATCCCACTCAGATATCCTGATCTTCAGGAGGACATGGCCAGGATGAACGTGGCCAACTTCGAGATGGAATCATCGACGCTTTTCACACTTGCAACGCTAAAAGGATTTCGTGCTTCCACAGTTTGTGCGGTTTACGCGAATCGGCCCCGTGGAACGTTCATAGGTCCCGATACAAAGAAAAAGGCTGAGAAGAACTGCATAATTGCAGGTCTCGAGGCGTTCAAGACTCTCGAAAGAATGGATGCCGACAAGAAAGAACGACAATTAAGATACTGGTTTCCTGCAAAATAAAATCGGGGAGTGAAGTGGTGAAGGAGATGAAGAATAGACTGGCAGCAGTTGGAGCATTGAGCCTTGATACCGTTAACTTCCATAACGGACAGAGCATCGGGAATGTTTTCGGAGGCTCGGCCGGATATGCGGCAATGGGTGCCAGTTTTTTCACCGATGTGCTTTTGATATCCAATGTTGGACGGGATTATCCCGGGGAATTCCTAAATAATCTGAATTCCAGCGGAATAGATACCACGGGAGTGGAGATATTTGAAAACGAGGAGAGCACCCGTTTTTCCATTAACTATGACGAGGAACTGGTGGAGAAGGAAGGAACTCTGGTTGATCTGAACGTTCTGGAAATGGGGGTCCGACTGCCTGATGGTACCAAAGAATACCGTTACGTCTACGTTGCCGGAAACGATCCCACCATGCAGTTGAGTGTGCTGAAAGAGCTAAAGCCGGGGCAGGTAAAAGCAGTATCCACTCATATGCATTGGGTTAAGGAGAAACCGGAGTTGGTTCGAGAGGTGATTCGAAATTCTGATATAGTGTTCATTGATGAAAGGGAGATACGACAGTTAACTGGAATAAAACAGCTTAAGAAAGCTTCCAGTGTGTTTTTCGATCTCGGTATTTCAGTTCTCGTGGTTAAAAAGGGGGAACACGGAGCGCTGCTCTTTCAGGGGGATAGGGTCTACCCATTCATTGCATATGACCGGTTGGATATGGAGAACGTGGATCCCACGGGCTGTGGAGGTGTCCTTGTGGGAGCTTTCTTGGGTTTTCTCGCGAAGAACGACGACATGGCCGAGCCACTGAACGATAAATATTTCAAGGCTCTCGCATTCGGACTCGTGGTACGGTCCTTCAAGATAGAAGCTTACAGCTACACAAGGCTTCTCGATTTGGACCGCGAGGATATTTGGCGCAGGTATGACCAGTTCAGGGACATCCTCCTAGTTTAACTATAATGAAGGTGAACAAAATGAGTGATCTGGCGGTAATCGGCTGCGTGAGTATCGATAACATTCGCGTTCCAGGAAAGATATACAAAAACGTATTCGGCGGTTCCGGCGGATATGCGGCAGTGGCCGCCTCATTTTTCACCAAGATCCATCTGGTATCCAATATCGGGACGGATTTTCCCAAGGAAACCCTGGATAAACTGAAGGGACTTGGGATCGATACCTCCGGAATGAGAGTTATCGAGGGTAAATCCACGCATTTCGACGTTGAGTACGGGGGTGAACTCGCTGACGAGTACTACCATGCTGCCGATATGAACGTTGGTAATGACGAAATCGTGCTTCCGGAACTCCTGGATGAATGCAAATTCGTGTATATCTCCGCAAACGACCCGGATATTCAGATCGATATAATGAAGCGGCTGAATAAGGGTATCACAATTGCACTGGACACACATGCAATGTGGATAGAGTCGAAGAGGGATCGTGTACTGAAAGCTTTTGAAATGGCCGACATCGTTTTCGTTAACAGTAACGAAGCAAAGATGTTCTCCGGGAAACGGTTGATCAAGAACGCGGCAAAGACCATAATGAAAGACGGGATTGAACGTCTGGTGATAAAAAAAGGCGCCCACGGTGGCATACTTTTCACGTCGGACGAAATGTACCCAATGGCGGCCTATGACGATCTCGATATGCTGATAGTGGACCCCACCGGCTGCGGCGACAGCACTGCTGGGGGATTCATGGGTACGCTTGCGGCAAACGATGATGCAGCCGTGAAATTGAATAATATTTATAAAAAAGCACTGGTTTTTGGCATGGTGACAGCATCGTTCAACCTAATGGATTATTCCATTCATAAAATGTTAACCATAGATCGCGAGGACATATGGCACAGGTATGACCTCTTTCGGGATATGTTGAGAATGTGACGTGAGCAATTATGGTACAGAATGAGAACGAGATGGGTACGCCGGATCCACAGGGGAATAAAATAAATTCGACCTTCATGGAAGAGATTATGGACTACAGGGAAAGATACGACAGACCCGACTACGATACCTATTTTATGAACATGGCATTTCTGGTTTCTACAAGGACCACTTGCCGCAGGCGAAGCGTCGGGGCAGTTATAGTGAAGGACCAGCGGATCCTTTCCACCGGTTATAACGGGGCCCCCAAAGGCGTGAAGGACTGTCTCGAACTGGGATTCTGTGTGCGCCAGCAGCAGCAAGTCCCCTCGGGGCAGCGGCACGAATTGTGCAGAGGAGTTCACGCAGAGCAGAATGCCATAGCAAATGCGGCCTACTTTGGCGTTGCCATCAATAGTGCCAGTATCTATATGACGGAGAGTCCCTGCAATATCTGCACGAAGATACTCATAAATTCGGGGATCAGGAAAATAATATACGCAAATAGATACATGGACGATCTATCGAGTGAACTTTTAAAGGAGAGCAACATAGAAGTTCAGAAATTCCAGGTCAGGGCTACCATCGAAGACTTCACGGAAGAATAATGTTTAGAATTATAATCAGTAAATTAATGGAGCGTAAAATAAATGGAACAGAAGAAGATTTCAAAAAAGATACCTACCATGGTCATATTTGGCAGGATAAATCACGACCAGATATATATCGAGCGAGAAACAGACGAGGATTACTGGATTAACGAGGATTTTGGTGGCCCGGCGGCCTATGCCGGCATTGCGGCTGCAGCTCAGGGAGAAAGGGTGGGGCTAGTGAGCTTTGCCGGGGATGATTTCCTGGAGGATGAGAGTTACAATGATATTGCAAATAATGACAATATCGATATTTCAGGTGTAGATTTCTATTACGAAAAGATGCCACTGCTTCGCGTCTGGTATCCCAACAATGAGAAGAAATTGACCATCGGTATGATATGGGATGACAATCCACTGATAAATATCAATATGATGCCCTCTATATACAAGAAATCGAAGGCATTTCTCTACATGCCAATGATCGACGAGATACCGGTCGAACTAATAGAAAAGATTGCCCAGATCGCACCTGACTCAGTGCGGTTCATCGACGTTCAGGGTGCGGTAAGGCATTTGAAGGACCCCAAGGATACCACTGAAGCGGACTGGGAAGGAATGCCCTCGGACCAGGTGGAAGAATGGGTCAATATGCCGAACGCGAGAAGGGTTATATACGAGCGGGCCTATGATTTGAACAAGATCCTGGCCAACGTCAGCATCATAAAGGTGAACGAGGGTGAACTGGGAATACTGGCAGACGTGGATCTGTTGGGATTTCCAACCGATAGCGACGGATTCCGGGAGAACATGTTGAAGGGCGTCGAAGTTCTGGCCGATAAGGCGGAGAAGGCTGGTAATCCCAATATAATCATCACTGTAACTCTCGGATCATATGGTGCGTACACCAGTTTTGTGGACGAAGAGGGAAAACGATCCGGCGAGCAGATCGGCGCGGTTATGGCTAGGAAGGACGAGATCAATCCCACCGGCGCAGGAGATACCTTTTCATCGGCATTCCTGATAGCCTACAAAAAGAGACCGGATGCGATCCTAGCTACAAAGTACGCTCTCGCGGCCTCATCATTGGGCGTGGAGAAGGACGGGCCCAGGGACCGGCCGTTAAAAGAGGACATATATCATCGTATGATCGAGTATTATGGAATAAGATAGATCTTTCGGTCAGTTTTTATTCTCAAGAGATGCTTATGCATCTATTTCCATAAACCGAAGGGGTAGTCAACGATATTTGTGTGGCCACTCCGTGTTTTGGAATTATCTTGATCGTAAATGCTGTCTGCGTGAATAGTTCAAGTCCTGTGGCATTGGTATTTATATAAATGATGACCAAGTCTCCAGGTGTCATCATGGAGAAACTACGGGATTCGTTGAAAGGGCTCAAGTCCCTTACAGGTTCCACGGTGAACCGGGTTGCGGTGGCAGTTTCGTTGTATTCCGAGGTCTGGTCGGTATCCACATAGCTGACAGTAAGATCCATGTAATTGCTGCTCGCTTCAATGATAACATCAGATACGTTGATATCCGAGCTGCCGGCAAATAGACCAACCTTTACCTTCAGAATCTCGATGATATTCCGGTTTCCATCCCAGTCATCGGCCGGATTGTACCTGTCGCCCAGTACGTTAATGACCTTGAATCCAGTGGAGACATCAATAATGGCTATATTACCGGTATGCTCGGTCTGCTGCTGCACTTCGAAGGCAGTTGTTATCAGGACCGTTGCTACCACGGCGGCAACAAGTATCATGGAGATAAATACTATCAGGACGCCAACGCCCATATCACCACGTTCATTTTGGTGTATTTTTTCCCTGGTTCTAAGTCGCTCCATATTGCTACTCTCCACTAATTCGATAATAAGAAGTGCATATTAACAATATATAAAACGCGATTCAATTCCAATCCGTCTTTATCAATCCTGATTTTAAAGTTGCGTTATATGGAATAAGATTGAGCGTTAAGACGGTCATTATTTTCATGTTAAGCTCATGATCCTATTTCCATATACAGGTGGTGTGATCAGGGATATATCCGTTGATACACCATGTTTGGGAAGTATCTTTATTAAAAATGGGTGCATGGTCCTTAATGCGAGCCCCGAAGCATTGGCATCTATGTAAAAGATGGCGAGGTCGCCTGGCGTCATCATGGAGTAAGTAGTGGACTCGTTGAAAGGGCTCAGATCCCTTATCGGTTCCACAGTGAACTGGTTTGCGGTGGCACTCTCGTTGTATTCCGAGGTCTGATCGGTATCTACGAAGGTGAATGTAGTATCCACGGGATTGCTGACGACATCAATAATAACGTCCGATATGTTGATATTCGAGCTGCCGGCAAATAGTGCAACCTTAATCTCCAAAATTTCGATTATATTTCTCCTTCCATTCCAGTCATCGGCCGGATTGTACCGGTCCGCATTGATGTTGATCACCTTGAACCCGGTGGAAACGTCTATGATGGCAATATTACCCGTGCGCTCTGTCTGCTGCTGTACCTCGAAGGCGGTTGTGATCAGGACCGTTGCAACTACGGCGGCAACAAGTATCATGGAGATGAACACGATGAGGACGCCAACGCCCATATCACCACGTTCATTTTGCCGTATCTTTTCCCTAGCCCTATGTCGCTCCATAAGCTCACTCACCTTTTCTACGATGATAAGATGGGAAGATTAACAATATATAAAACACGGTTCAATTCCAATTTGTATTTATCAAAAGTGATTATTGGTTCCTAAAAAAAGACTTTATGAATAATGTTCAGATAATTACTGTTTATAGTTTTAATTCGTAATATTAAACTTTGCAAAATTCATCCATAAAAATGAATTGATAACTTTGCTGCGTCAAATCGCCATCTTTTTATACACCGTTTACCATTCAAGCAATGGATCAAATGGACGATTATCGCATTCATCGGGTACTCTCCATCCGCAGGAATCCACTTCGTGTCCCCGCTCTGTTCCGCAAACCTATTGGTTTGCTGTCTCCTCGGCAAGTGTACCTGCGGAGGTGAAGGGGAAGCAGATTCCTGTATTGTCTTGAAGCAAACTTGTTTGCGAGAGACGCAGCGGAGTTAGGTCCGCAAGCGCCGAGGATGCCCATTTCATTCCGCAACACCTATGGCGTTGCTGCATCCTCGGTAACAAGTTCCCTACGGATGATACCCACAGATTTCTGTGAGTGATTCATTCAATCTCCAATATCATCCCCACCCGAATAAGCCTGCTGGATGATGTTATATATGTCGGCCATTCCTTCACGTGTTTCCGAAGAACAAGGATATAATACACTGGAAAGATCCATGTCCCTTATGGAACGTAGGATTTCCAGGTTGAACTGACCGCCGACACTGACGGTTTCGTCCAGGGCCGCGCTGTATAGCGCATTACTGTCATTCGCCCACTCTATGATCATATCTTTCTTTTCCTTCTCTATAATGTCGCATTTCGAAAGTACGTTTATCGATGGGATGGGAAACCTCAACTGGCAGGTAATATAGAGTAACTGCTGGGAAATATAACCGCTTGGCATCATTGAAAGAAATGGATCAACAAGGAATACCATTAAAGATAGGTCCATGTCAAGCTGCTCGATCATCACCCTCGATGAATTTCTGAAGGCGAAGAGTTCGATCTGCCCGGGACTGTCAACGAGAACGTAATCGGCTCTGGTCTCGTCAACGATCTCCTTGATCTTTGCCGCTTCCATAGCAATACGGTCTGCGGAAGCAATTTGTGCGCCATTTGGACCGAGGTTGTATTTCTCCATTATGTCGTAGAGGTTCACCCATTCTCTAATGTCGATGTCAGGTACGTAAGGAAGGGAATCCGCCCCCGGGTCCAGGTTGATCCTTAATATTTCGGCGCCTTCCCGGACGAGCCATTCACCGAAAGAATTAACCAGAGTGGTCTTACCCGATCCCGCAGTTCCCACAAAATAGACGAATATTTTCTTAATCATTTTCCACACCAAATTTTATTGTTCTGTTTATTTCAATTTTCTACTAAGATCATTATAGAACTGCATCTCCCTTGCGAGCGAGGTCTTCCCTTCCAGTATCACGGGTATATTGTACTTCTCTTCTTTCTTATTTTTGAGTTGCTTTTTGAATTTCAGTTCTTTGAGTAAATATTTTACAAATTTTTTCATCTTGAAATCGCCCTCGTACACCGGAAGGGAGTTTATGTGTATGTGTCGAACCCAGTCCTTGATCTTTTTATAGCGTTTCTTTTGCTTCTCTTCTTCAACCCCCAGCAAGTTGATGATATCCAGGGTGGCCCCCAACCGCGGGTGGTCTATCTTTTTCAACACACTTCGAAGTTCTCTCGGATCGCTGCAGAGCTTGTTCCTGCCGAACATGGTATTCTCGATAAGTATTTGGATATCCGTACCCTCCGTGTATTCCAGGTAGTGTTCGATGGTGGGGATTATTATTTCCAGTTCTTCGTCGTGATCACCACCGCCTGAATATCCAGCGTGAAGGACAACCCTGTCCGAGCCGATCTTACGTGCAAAATCCAGGTCCTTTTCATGCCGCTCTATTTGTTCCGGTTTTATGTTTACCAGATTGATCTTCTTGTGGGCCGAATGTACCGAAAAAAATTCGATCTTTGAGTATTCGGGTTTGGATCGGATCAAATCAGCCGCCTCATCCATAGACTCTTTCAACAGTTCGGTCTTAATCTCCACCCAATCCATTTCAAGGTATGTTGCCACCTTGAGGATGAATTCTAAGGTTTCGCCTTTAAACATACTTGTAGATAATCCGATCTTCATTCGCCTCACCTCGTATCTTGATAAGCATTGATATCCATTACATTTCTAGAAAATTAAAAGTAATTCTCGCGGATAAACTCGCAGATCATTTCCACAGCGTTAGGGATGCCCCGGAAACTTGGAAAATCGTTGATATCTATGACAATTATTTCTCCTCCGGAGTGGAAGAAATCAACGCCGTAGACGTTCATTTGAAACTCTTCGCCTATCTCACGTATTATTTTTTGTATGTCCGCAGGCAGCTCGATCACCTTTGTCGAATGCTTCATGCTCGGTTCCAGCCCATCAAGGGGCCCCGTAACCTTAAGGCAGAATACTTTTGCTCCGATGACATATGCCTTATAGACCTCGCTTTTCTCGCCCAGATATTCCTGGAAAAACAATTCCTCGGGTGAATTCTCTTTCAATATATCATTCAGATATTTCAAGGACCCCAGCAGCCCGATGACACGCTCCTCTTTTGGAATGTTATGTGCGTCCTGCCGAACCCATATAGTTGTCCCTTTCTTGATTTCTTTGTGAACATCCGATATCTCGGCGAAGCATTTAGGTGCTTTTAAATGGGGAAGTTTTTCCCCGAAATGCTGGAAAATCCTCCTTCGGCTCTGGCATATATCCACTGCTTCGAGGGCATTCAAGCACTGCAAATTGGTTTTTTTCAAATCCTTTAAAAGGTTTTTATTGATGCTGGAGGTAGTGATCTTGGGTAGGAGAAGTTCGATATTATAACTCGATAACAAGGTGAGGTCCACGGCACCATTTGATCCTATATCAACCATTTTTACGCCTCGATGTCCCAGACTCCCTCTGAGGCCCATCATCAACTCGGGATCCCGATTGGCCAGCACACCGATATATCTCAGTCCCATAAGCATCCTCGATCACAGTCATTTTTTAAGAGCGGTTCATAAGTTTTGAAATTGTATTTAACCATTTCGTATCGATTGATACTTTATTTGGCAGGAATGTCGCGGGATCTGTAAATGTTTAAATAATAATCCTCAATTACCTCTTATCGGAGAAAGGAATATGAAGGTGGGTATAATAACAAATGCCTATGAGGTCCCCCGTATCAGATCACTAGTGGATTACCTTGAGAGAAAGGCAGAGGTCCGATTATACATAGAGGAAGAATTTCTATTTGATTATCAAGCTTTGAGTTTTGATGAAAACGTATTTTTTACAAAAGGAAAAGGCTATATCCTTCTGACCATTGCGAGATTGGCCGAGGAATACGGCAAGCCCCGGGGAGTGGTGGTGGTCAATGACGCCCGATCAGTCTGGATCGCCATGCACCGTTTCATGCATTTTACAATTGTTCGTAAGGCAGGGGTCCGGGTGCCGGATTTCGGGCTAGGTCAGAAAGCTCCTAAGCATTTCGGGAAATTCATTGCGAAAAATATAATCGATCAGAACCACCTCCGAAACCTTGATATACTCCCTTTCGTGGGAGAGTCGGGTGATGAAGTTCCGACCATCGGGACAGGGGAGGAAGCCGGAGAGGATCCACGGGTGAGACAATTTCATTTATTCCAGCGATTTGTGGAGTCGGAATACGAGTACAAGGTATATGGTTTCGGTGATCGCCTGTTCTATTACCGCCAGATCCCGGTTCTCGAAAATCCTCGCAAAATGGAAACGCGGGTACCAATAGACGAAATACCGGAATTGAAACGGATGTCGATTCTCGCCATGAAAGCAACTGGGCTCCTAGTAACATCGATGGATTTTCTTTATGAGAATAGAAAATTTTATCTCACAGACATCAACGCCATCCCCAATTTCAATTATTTACCGCAGGGTCCGGAGATGCTTGGAGATTACCTCCTAGATCTGGCAAAGGGAGGTGGCGGGAAATGAATATCGCAGTGTATACCAAAAAGGAGAAAGGCTTCTTTGAAAGTTTTCGGGCAGATCTTGAGAATAAAGGTCACCAAGTGTTCCCCATAAATCTTACGAACCTGACCGTGGATGACAATATTCGAAAATATGATCTCGTCATATTGAAATCCAAAAAATTGTTTTTAGTCTACGCCGGATATCTGGCTGAATCAATAGGGATCGCCGTTATTCCCAGACCCGATATTACTCACAAGGTATCCAATAGAATTCAATTTCCGTTTATCGCACGTGAGGCTGGAATTAGAACGCCGAATTTCTACATGGGTTTCCCTGAAACCATCCGGAAGACATTGTCAAAAACCGGCTTCCCCTTAATGCTTAAGAGAATTGTGGGAACGGGCAGCAGGGGGGTCGAATTGGTCAAGTCCATTGATGAAATTGCTAACTCGAGAAGGCGTTTTCTGTATCTGGAACAATACATCTTCGGCCAGCATCTCCTATGCTATTTCATTGAGGACGATATAATGGTTTTCGAAAAAGCACCTTTTGAAAACGAGCATTTTCAGGTGAAATTCTGTGCCGTGGATAGAGATATTGCAGATTTGGTCCGCCGATGGCAGTATGCGACCGGTCTGCAGTTCGGCCACCTTGACCTCATACGAGAGAAAGGAACGGGAGAATTGGTTCTGGTAGACCCAGGAGTCTTCCCCCAGTTTACCCATTGGCCAGGGGCACCGGAAAGGATTGCGAATATTTGTTTAAGATACCAGGGTTTGTTCAATAAACAACCTTGATAACCTTATATTTGATTATTTTGAAAAGTATCACCCACCGATAACATTTTTATAATAGAAAATAATTCTCGCCCACATGGCTATCCGAGTCGCCCTTGTTGGCATTGGAAATGTTGCCTCGGCCCTTGTTCAAGGGGTCGAGTTGTATAAAAAGAATCCGGATTCCGCAATAGGAGTATTATCCGAGATCACGCAGTATTCCCTCAATGATATCGAATTTGTTGTTGGCTTCGAGGTCAACTCTGAGAAGGTTGGAAAGGACCTGAACGAGGCCATCTTCGTTGAACCCAACAATACCATAACGGTTTATGAACCGGCTGCACTGGACACTGTTGTTCTAAAGGGTCCAGTCATGGACGGATTGAACAGCCGGATCAGGGATTTTGTTCCGGTCTCCGATACACAAGAAACTGTTGACGTTACGGATGAACTTAGAAAAAGAAATGTCGATGTGGTGGTCATCATGATCCCAACCGGCTCAAACGAGGCGGCAGCATATTATGCGAATGCGGCTCTCGATGCGGGATGCGGGGTCATAAACGGAATGCCCGCACACATTGCCAACAATTCAGATATAGTAGAAAAAGCTGAGCGTCTCGGTCTTCCCCTGGTGGGTGACGACATAAAAAGCCAGATCGGAGCAACCATCATACATCGGGGACTGGCCAATCTGTTCCCGGCGAGAGGGGCTGTCCTTGACCGGACCATCCAACTGGATTGGGGAGGAGATATGGACTTCTGCAATTTAACCAGCAATAACCGGTACGAGCAGGGAAAGCGCCAGTCGAAGACCGAATCGGTAATCGCGAAACTTCCTAACAAGGAAACTGTGGATTGCCAGATATCCGCCGTTGATTATATTCCGTTCCTTCGAAACACCAAGGAGGCATACACCAGGATCGAAGGGCGAATATTCGGCGGCGTTCCGGTGAGGATCGATATAACAATGCAGGTCATTGACGCATATAACTCGGCCGGTATACTAACGGATGCCATTCGTATTGAAAAGATCGCCATGGACCGCGGAGTTGGCGGAGTACTTCATCCAGCCTGTTCATTCTTCAATAAAAAGCCGCCGCAGCAGCAGGAAGATTACATCGCCAGGAAAAAGTTGATGGAATTCATCCAGAGCTGAATTTCAATTGTCTCGGCTGATTAGCTTCACACCGTTCTTTTTTGACCAATCTTTCAATGAGATTCCGTGGTCTACAAGGTCTCTTAAAGCAGTTCTTACCTGTTTCTTGTTTATCCTTGCCTGCTCTTTTGAGTCTCTTTCTCTGATGGTGAAGGATCCGTCCTCCAAAGTCTGGTAATCCACGGTCAAACAATACGGGGTACCTATCTCATCCATCCTCGAATACCGTCTTCCAATACTGCCCGATTCATCGTAGAATCCCAGAGATCCTCTTCCCCTGAGTTCATTCTTTATGAGATTATACAGCTCTCTTGCATTATCGGTCAGTCCGTCCCGGCTCATGAGTGGGAACACCGCAAAAAGATAAGGGGCCATCACAGGAGGCAGGTGCAGCACACGGGTCTCCTCACCGGACTCGTCCACGGTACGCTTCAGCGAATGTTCGAGAACACAGTACAGAATCCGGTCCACTCCGTGGGACGGCTCTATAACATGGGGCATGAACCTTTCAATGGATCTGTTTTCGTTTGTTTGGGAAATTGTGAACATGTCGGTACTGATGGAAATTCTTTCATTATCAACACTAACAATTAGAGGCTGGCCGCTCTCCACAGCCGCCACCGCATCATCGTCCAATGCAAGAATCTTATCGCGTATCTTCCCTGCTCGTCCTCTGAACACCGGTCCCATTTTCTTCATGTCCGCTTCGATCTTCCTGACTTTTACCATCTTGGGTTCCGCGAGTTGTCTCATGGCCCTCAGATCGACACCCGAATGTTTCATATGTTGTTCGAGATCATAACACGACCTGTCAGCTATGCCCACAATTTCAACCCATCCGAAATCGGTAAGGGCCTCTGCGTCCCAGCAGTCCTTTGCATAGTGCGCCATCTCATGAGCTTCATGTTGCCTGAATCTCATCCGGTTCGGATCGAGTCCGGCCTTCAATAATATTTCCTGAGTAAGTGCCACGAAATAAGCCAGGATCTTGCTGTCTATTATACCTTCCTCAACCGCTTCTTCAACGGTTCGGCTGAGTATCTCCTTTTCTGTCGTGTCAGGAAGCAAGCTTAGAGAAATGTGTTTTAAAAGGGGATAGTTCACATAGTTCGGGTTTTCCGGGTCTACGAAAAGCTCAAGTTCCGCCATCTGGAATTCTCTTACCCGAATAACTCCTTGACGGGGTGATATCTCATTTCTAAAGCCCTTTCCGATCTGCACCACACCCATTGGCAGTTTTTGTCGGTTATGAATATATAAATTACGAAAGTTCAGAAATATCCCCTGGGCGGTCTCGGGCCTGAGATAGCCGGGTCTTTCGGAGGTGGGGCCGATGTTGGTTTTGAACATGAGATTGAACGCGTAAAGTTCCGTTAGATCGCCTTTGCACTCCGGACATTTAACACCCTTTTCGCTGATCAAACCGGCAAGTTCTTCCTTTCCCAGAGAATCAGGATTGGGGTGCAATTCCGCCACCAGATGATCCGCCCGAAAATGCTGGCTACATTTATTGCAGCTGGTCATGTAATCGGTGAACTCGTCCAGGTGTCCCGAGGCTTTGAACACGACCTCGGGAGTGACGTTGGGACAGTCTATTTCGAAAAAACCCTCTCCCTCGACGTATGCTTCCCGCCACATGGCGAGAAAATTGTTCTTTAACAGACTGCCCACGGGTCCCCAATCATAGAAACCGGCAACACCGCCGTAGAGATCGAAGGACGGGTAAAGAAATCCTCTTCGTCTTGCCAGCGATATCACGTCGGAATAGGTAGTTTTGGCGATATTTTGTTTCTCTGTCATTTCCCGCACCTTTCATTTCTTATTTTCATTTTTTACTCAGGGCTTTAAGCACTTTCTCAGGCGATATCGGCAGCCCTTTTATCCTAACACCTATGGCGTCGTACACCGCATTTGCAATGGCCGCCGCCGTGGGAATGGAACCGGATTCCGCAATACCCTTGGCGCCGAAGGGCCCCTCCTCATCATGGGTCTCTACCATTTCAACCTTGATCTCCGGCATATCATTTACTGTGGGAATCTTGTAGTCGAGGAATGTGGGATTCATTACTCTTCCCTTGTCAAGTATCAGATTTTCGTATATGCCGTAACCTATCCCCTGTGCAATACCGCCCTCAAGCTGGCCTTCCAGTAGCATCGGGTTCAGTGCCTTTCCCACGTCGTCCGCCACCACCATCTTCAATACACGGACAATGCCGGTCTCAGTATCCACTTCAACCTCTGCCGCCTGGGTCCCGAATGCGTAAGTGGCGGAAACGTTCCCTTTGAAATTCCGGTCCTGGCGTTGTGTGGGAGGATCGTAAAAATGTTCCGTGACGATTATGTTTCCGTTATAGTCAAAATGTTTTTTCCGCAGTATCTTGTCGAAGCGGACCCGTTTTTCAGGATTGGCTTTGTAATAAATAAAACGGTTATTGATATCGAGTTCATCACATTGGAGACCCATTTCGGGGGCCGCCATTTCCAGAATTTTTCGTTTCGCCTTTGCCGCAGCAATTCTAGCGGCATTCCCGGCAATGAATGTGGTTCTCGAAGCGTGGACGCCCACGTCCCATGGTTTGATATCAGTATCGGAATTTATTACTTTAACATCCTCGACCCGAACCCCCAGTTCTTCCGCCGTGATCTGCGCTAGAACCGTTTCAGAGCCCTGGCCTATCTCGGAAGAGCCGGTAATGAGAGTTACCTGTCCGAAATCATCTATCTTCACTATGGCTCCGCAGCCGTCCGAACGATAAACCCTTGCCCCGCCTCCCACGTGAAAGAAGGATGCCAGGCCCACACCCCGCCTGATTTTCCCCGTAACGCCCCTCCGATCTTCATGCCAATTTATGCCCTTTGCGGCTCTTTTAAGGCATTCCTCCAACCCACAGGTGGTGACCTTCATTCCCTGGGGGGTTGTCTCGCCCGGCCTGTTCGAATTCAATATTCTAAATACGAGAGGGTCCATATTCACAAGTTCAGCCAGCTCATCCATCTGCGTTTCCACCACAAAAGTGCCCTGTGGATTTCCATATCCCCTGAACGCCCCTGCATATATGTTGTTGGTATAGGCGATGGTGGTGTCGAAACTGACGTTTGGAACTCTGTAAAGCGACGAGAAGGAATTCATCATGACGTAAGGTATGGTAGGACCCCAGGATACGTAGGCGCCGGCGTCCAGAATAATATGAGCTTCCCGGAACGTTAATTTACCGTCTGCGTCCACACCGGCTTCGGACTCGATTATTGCCGGCTGTCTAGTTGGAGTGCAGCAGAATTCCTCCATTCGAGTAAATGAAATTCTCACGGGCCTTCCGGCGATTCTCGCGAGATGCGCGCAGATGATCTCGTAAGGGTAGAGATCGAGCTTGCTGCCGAAGGCACCGCCAATTGTAGGCTGGATTATACGAATATCTGAGCCGGACATCCCCAGCACGTCCGCCATGTCTTTTTGGTGCAGGAAGGGAACCTGTGACGGTGAATACATTATTAATTTACCTTTTGAGTCGAAATCCGCGATACAGCAGCAGGTTCCGAGGCAGGTATGGGTGACGAAATGAAGCTTGAACCGGCCTTTTACCACATGAGCCGAATGCTTTCGTCCTTCCTCCACATCGCCGTGTTCAAATTTGTATTTCATTTTCACCAGATTATTTTTATTTTCTTCGTGAATGAGAGGGGCACTTTCGCGAAGTGCTTCCTCCGGATCAAATATACCCGGTAGCTCCATGTACTCGACCTTGATATGCTCCAATGCCGCCTCGGCGATCTCTTCGGTGACCGCTGCAACGGCTGCCACCTCGTCCCTTAGCGACCGAACCTTGTCCCGCTTGAGGGGAGGATTGTCCTTCATAAACCCCGAATTCCGATAAGGCAGGTCCTTGGCGGTAATGACAGACATAACCCCTGGAATCTTCAATGCCTCCGAAGTGTCGATATTCACTATTTTTGCATGAGGATACCGGCTCCAGAGTATCTTTCCATGGAGCATTCCCGGCAGTGTGAGGTCCTGGGGATATCTAGCTCTACCCGTTGCCTTGTCCGGCGCATCCAGCTTGGGAACGCGCTTTCCTATATTAGAATATAAATTACTCATGCTTGTTTACCGCCGTAATAGCTTCGATTATCTTTATGTAACCCGTGCACCTGCAGAGATTTCCGGATATGGCGTTCTTGGCTTCTTCGGCTGTGGGGTTTGGGTTTCTGTTGAGCAGGTCCGCTGCCGACATGATCATCCCTGGAGAACAAAAACCGCACTGGATGGCGCCGTGGTCCACGAAAGCCTGCTGAATGGGGTGGAGTTCACCTTCCACCGCGAGGCCCTCAATGGTGGTGATATCGGCGCCTTTCGCGTCCGGAGCAAGGATCAGGCAGGCATTCGCGGCCCTGCCATTTACGAGAACAGTACAAGCGCCGCAGTCACCGGTACCGCACCCTTTTTTGGTACCGGTAAGACCAATTTCATACCTTAAAATATCGAGAAGCGTCAAGGTGGGTGAAACGCTTATTTCGTACACCTGCCCGTTCACCGTGAGGTCCAGGGAAATTTTATTCATGACGCGCCCTCCCACTAGCCAATTCAACAGCTCGTTTGAGATTGATCTTCGTCATCTCGCAGCGGTAATTCCGGGAACCTCTAACGTCGTCAATGGGAGATATCTCATTGGCAGCTGCAATCCCGGCCGCTTCAACGTCAGAGGGTCCCAAATAGGTTCCGATCAGATATTTCTCGGCAAGTTTAGTACGCAGTGGCACCGGAGCCGAGGCACCCACAACTATGCACGTAGCGGTGCATTTATCAGCCTCGTCGAGAGTGACGGAGACCGCCATGCCAACGATGGCGATGTCCAGTGATTTTCGGATTGTGTGTTTGATGTAGGCGTGGCCGGTATTTGGCGGTACTTCCGGAATTATTATTCCAGTTAGTATCTCACCTTTTTTCAGGTCAGTCATGCCAGGTCCTTTGAAGAAATTCTCGAGTAATAGACTACGAGTTTGCCTACCGTCGAATATCTCAACCTTTGAATCGTAGACCATGAGAATTGGAGGCGAGTCGGCGGACGGAGCTGCATTGCATATGTTCCCACCGATGGTAGCCAGATTACGTACCTGATGTGACGCGATATGCTCACATACCTCTGCCAACACCTGAAATTTATCCTTTACGATCCCAGAAAAACAGATATCATTGAATGTCGCAAGAGCGCCTATGGTGAGTTTTTTATCACAGGAAATTTCATTTAATTGTGGTATCTTTTTGATGTTTATGAGATGAGCCGGAAATATCCTCTTGTACCTGATCTTGGGGATTATATCGGTCCCGCCTGCGTAGATCATGGCATCTTGGCCGAGCTGGGATAGTAGAGTAGACGCTTCTTCGAGCGTTCGTGGCTCATGATATTCGAACGTTTTCAGACGTACCACTTCGATTATTTTTTGCACATCAAAATATCCAGGGGGACAGAGTGGATTATCTCTATCAAAAATTGTTATCCTTTATGATACTTTTCCATCAATTAATTCGAAAAACAATTATTCACGACTAATCAAATAGCGAATCCATGTCATCCAGTAAATCCTCTAATGAAGATGGCATATCATCCACATTCTCGTTTCCGACTTCATTCTTGATTTCATCGTCCCCGGTCTTTTCCGAACATTCTTCCGAGACTTCTTTTTTAGGTTCTTCCTCCGACAGAGGAAATTCAGATCGCCCGAGAACTGCCTGTTCATCCTTATCAGGGCGACTCTCTATGTCTTTTTGTACCGTGGAAGTATCTGGCTCTTTCAGGGTAGGTTTTTCAATGTGTTTTTCTTCGTTTTTTTGCTCGATTGTTTGATCGTTTCGTGCAGGTGTCGAACTCTCTTCAACCGTGCCCTTTTTCGTGTCTTCTATCGATTTTGAAGCTTTTTCGAAATATTCACCACATTGTGAAAAGTCCCCTATCATCAGTTCTTTCTTGCCCGCTGCTAACAGTGCGATTATGTTATCGGCATCCAGATCAAGGTGTTTCAGTTCCTGTACTTCTTTCAGCATGGCATCGGATTTATTCACCAATTCTTTATATCTTTCTCGTATTTCCTGAGCCAGATCCTTGCTTTGCCGGATCGAATTCGACGCTTTTTCAAATTCGTCATTCTCTATTTCTAACTTGGCCTGTTCAAGTATCTCAAGGGGCTGTGTAATGTCTATAAAGGAAGGAGCTTTCTCAAGCATTTCTCGGGTTTTGTTTAATTCCTCTATTATCGGGTCTTTATCTCCTATTGTTCCCATTTCATCAGCAAGAATTACTGCTGTTTCCTTCGATTCTGCGGATGAAAGTGGTGGAATATCTTCAGATGGGGGAGGTAATGTTTCATCCTCAGGGGGTTCGACGTTTTTCATTTCGAGTCCACCTTCAACTTCTTCGGTATGGATATAATCCTGACAGTTTTCGCACCAATAACAATTGTATTCCGGATAGAATTCGGAGAAACTACCGCAGGTGCTGCAAATGGGGGGAAGGTCGGATGTTACAGTTTCTAAGGAATTATCTATCGAGGGGGGTGGTGGGTCTATAAGGTCCATTGTGACTTCGGTTGGTATTTCCTTGGGAGTATCTACTTTTTCAGGCATCAACGTTTCTTCCGGGATGTTCTCCTCTTTGGATGAAGGTTCTTCTTTTCGCCTCCTTCGAAAAACCATTATTAAAATAAGAATAACGATAATCAGTGCTACCATAATCAGTGGGATAGTGATCCATGAAGTAAGTTGGGAACGAGAATCGGAATCTTGTTTTGATGTGTCATCGTCATCCGAGATGTCATCGTCCGTATCATCATCATCATCGTCAATATCGTCATCTGTATCATCATCCATATCATCGTCGTCTTGTGTATCATTGAAAATGACTTTTATCCTCAGAGTATCATTCGCCTGGTTCCCATAGTCGTCCATGACGGTTAGCATTATTGAGTAATTACTGGCTATATCGAAGACAAAAGTTTGAATCCGACCATATAGTAGGACTTTTGAATCTCCATGCTCGAATGACCATGTATAGTTACTTATCCCAACATTATCCTGGCTTTTTGTCCCGTCGAAAATTGCCACCTCGCCGGTTTTGACTATGAAATCGTCGCCAGCCTCCGGAAGTGGTTTATCATTATCCAGTACTGGGAGAACTGTTACTGATGACCAATTGACATTACCATCGTAATCCTCGAGTTGGAAATAATATTCAATTTTTATCGAATTAGAAGGTATATTTATTGTTCCATCCCATGTATCTCCGACAGTAGAATTTAAAATTAGATGACTGCAGTTGTAGCCATCAAATGAGTAATCGACCACCACCGAAGCGATTCCGATATTATCACCTAAACAAACGGAGAATATGAATTTTTCGCCCGTCGTTGGCATAGTCAGAGTTTTATCTGCGATAAAGATCGGACGTATGCTATCAAAAACCTCAACAGTACTGATAGAAGTTTCATTTGAATTGGACGAATTGTCCTGAAATACATAGAAATAATGGATACTAGATGCATTGATGTTGACATTGATTGTGCCTTCCCACGTGTTATTATTCACTCTGGTCAAGGATAGATTGTGAAAGAAATTATTGTTAAAATTATAGTACACAACCACTGTTGAAACATTAATATTATCAGTTACGTTGACCGAAAAAGTATGGTTATCACCCGTCACAGTTCTGTTTGAGGAAAGGTCCATCAGGAAAACCGGCTGGTCATTGTCATGGATTTCCATGATTCGAACAGACGAGGAATTGTGATTCCCGCGAATGTCTTCGAAATAGAAATAATAGTACAAATTATGGACATCGGTATCAATAATAACAGAGACGTACCATGTATAATTTAAAAGACTTCTCATGGATATGTTATAGAAATTTATGGAATCAAATGAAAAAAGGACGCGGGCAGATAAAAACTCGATATTATCTGTGAAATTTGCGGAGAAAGTAAACTCATCACCTGTTGTGGGGTGCGGCAGTGAATTGTCTTTCAATAACGTAGGAGCATCATTATCATTGATCGAAATTCTTCTTGAAATCGTGTTGTTATGATTGCCTTCCTTGTCCTCAAAATAGAAATAATATTCAATGTAGGTCGCATTTGATGCCATCAAGATAGTCCGATTCCAACTAACACCATTAATACTGGACAAGGTTTCGTTATAGAAAGTAATTCCATCAAAGGTATAGATGATTTTCGCCTTGCCCACCCCGACATTATCAGCAAAATCTGCCTTGATCTCAAATGAATCTCCAGTGGTGGCGGGCCCGTTCGTATTGTCAAGGATAAATGTTGGAAGATCATTATCTCGAAC
>JASLWR010000038.1 GCA_030740765.1 Thermoplasmatota archaeon | reverse complement strand
GTACCTTTTTCGTTTCTTTCCCATATGACACCCCCATGGTGTTCATGTTGCTTAACTCATTGTCCATGATTAGGGGGGCACTCCAACCCTACTCGTATTCTCGGGGATCGTTCTGTCCAAAACGAATTTTGTCCCATCATTTTCTATCGTAGATTGTGATTTTTTTCAAATTCACGGATTATTGAACCAAAAGTATCTTAATGGGGGGAAGTTTTTACATTATTGAATAATGTTGGTATTTCTATGGAGAAACGGGTCTTATTCGTCGGAATGTTATTTCTATCCTTTCTTCTCGTTGGGATCGTTGAAAATAATTGTCTGTTAGGGGAATGCTTCAATGAGAATATTGATTCAAATATTTTTTGGGAAAGAAGCGGCTCTGGCCAGTTAATCTCAAATGGCTCTGTATTAATTGAGAATGAAGTCAAGAGTGATTTCGAAATAGCAGTTATAGATGAGGAACCGCCAGAATTCGGCAGCGATGAGACCACGCAAACGCCATCAACTGGTGAGGGCTTTACAATACTGCTCAACGCAACGGATAATGTCGAAGTTGAGAAAGTTTTCTTGACCTATATTTTTGACAATTCAACCTTGACCATTGAGTCCATGAACCTTGATGGCGATGGCCTGTGGAAAAAGACGATAATGGTGCCGCTAGATGCTTGGAACGTCCGATATAGCTTCCATATAAAAGATGTTTCAGGAAACTGGTCTAATACCACATTATGCTCTGAGATAACCGTAACCGATATCATCGCGCCGGTTGCAGTTACGGGTCCTAATGCAACCATCGATCAGGGCGACAACATCACTTTTAATGCTGTGGGAAGCTCCGACAATCGGGGGATCGAAAATTACACATGGGCCCTTAACGGTGAGAAAAAGTATGGCGCAGAAATCAACTTCGTCTTTGAGATTCAGGAAGAGCACAAAATCGTCTTGACAGTTTTTGACGCGGCAGGAAATTCACATAGTGACGATTTATTTGTAACCGTCGTGGATACCATAACACCCATAGCCGATGCAGGGGAAAATCAGACCGAGAATCAAGGAACTAGGATATTCTTTAATGCTACGCTTTCGTCTGACAACATTGGTATTGTGGACTATAAATGGTCTTTCAAGGAGGGACGGTATGATCGTTACCTTTCCGGTGTGACTTCCTCTTACACTTTTGATATCCCCGGCAAATACATTGTCACATTGAAGGTTACTGATAAAGCAGGTAATGCCGCAAAAGATAATGTAACTATTGACATCGTGGACACAGTACCCCCACGTGCTTTCTTTAAAGCGAAAGAAACCTGGGTAAATGAAGGGGAACCTATGATATTCGATGCAAGAAATAGTTGGGATAATGTCGCCGTGACCGACTGGACATGGACCATAGACTCCACGGAGTTAACCGGTGAAAAGGTAAGTTATACTTTCGACGAAGCGGCATTTTACTCCATAACCCTAAATGTGACCGACGCGGCAGGAAACTTCGATGTCCTCACCTATCAATATAGAGTATATGGAATATTGGGTAATGACAATGGTGGTGGTGGTACTTCTATCATAGGAAATGCATCCACGCAAGAGACTGACTTTTCAGGATGTATGATAATTGTTGTTGCACTAGTTGTTGTGTTATCTATAGCGGCTGTGGTAATCTTGCTTGTGCTAAAAAAACGTACAAAAATGCAGGGAGAAATCCTGATGGCTCAACCGGGGGACATTGCCTTGGGAACCTCCACGGTAAACAAATTGAGAGCCGGAACTCCCACAATAGACACGCAACTATTTCCAATGAACCCGAATCCTGAGAATATACATCAGAATGGAGGTTTTGTCTTCGAAAGAAATGTAATGGAACAAATCAAAGTAGATGAAACTAAGCCGATTCATGATAACAGTTTCTTTAATGAAACAACGGAAAAAGAAATTCCTTCATCAATTAGAAATATGATTCCAAATTATACTTTAACCCACATTCTCCGGACCGGAGACTTTGCCACTGTGTATAGAGGAAAGGATTCCCAGGGTCACGATGTCGCGATCAAACTTCCAAAGTTACTTGATGCAACATTGGATTCCACCATCTATGATAAATTCGAGTCCGAGACCAAAATATGGAAAAATCTCAAACATAAGAATATCGTGAACCTATATGGTAATGGCCTTGATCCCATCCCTTACATTGTTATGGAACTTATGCAGGGAGGGGATCTTAAACAGCTAATGGACCACCATCGTCTTGGTATTAAGGAGTCTGTGGATATTATGCAGCAGATTCTGGATGGCGTTTCCTACGCTCATCGTATGGCTTCTGTACACAGTGATATAAAACCTGAAAATATTCTTTTTAATGCCGAAGGAATCGCAAAGATATCAGATTGGGGTGTTGGAAAGTTCATGCTTTCCCCAAGTGTTACTAAGACCGGTGAGATCGAAGGAAATCTTCAATATCTGGCCCCTGAACATATCCATAAATCGAAATTCGGGGCTGTGGATTGGATAAGCGATATATTTCAACTCGGTATTCTGTTCTACGAGATGCTCACAGGGGAAAATCCATTCTTCGATGATGATCCAGTAGGGATTATGGAAAAAATTACCGATGAAGAAACCAAGCCTCCAAGCGAGTTGAATCCCGACATTTCAAAGGATTTGGACTCCATAATTTTGAAAGCTCTCCAAAAACGAAAAGAAGACAGATGGCGTAGCACTGACATTATGTTCGATAGATTAAGGAGAGTTGCCGTCAAAGGTCTGATCGAATCCCGTCCGAGAAAGTGATCTTAAATCACTTAAATATCCGGATTGCCACAAGGAAGATTATTTCATTTTGAGGTGTTCCAAACAACTGGACAAATCCCCACTACTAAACCGTCAGTCGTGGTGGACAAATGTCCATTTTATGGCCTGCAATTTATTCTGACAAATGTCCGGTTCCGAACCTTCTGCTGGTGGCAACAAATGTCAATAATTCCCATTTGATGATGTTCGCGTAGTCATATGGCCTCTGTTTTACTTTCACCCACTTTCACTTTTTTTTATCAACAGCCAGTACCAAAATATTTTACTTTCACTCACCCCCCTCCCCCCCGGTTTATACTTATATAATTCCTCTTCCTTATATGTGTCAGAACTATGGAGGCAGACAATTATGCTGATCAAAGAAGTAGCGGCGAACCCTTTTGAGGGTATCGATGCCGAGAAGGAATTCACACCCGAAACGAATGTAATTACAAATGTCCAGAGAGAGATGCTCGATCTATTGCTCCATCATAAGGATAGACATGACTTACTTTTTCTGATCGGAGATAGCGGCATGGGTCGTACCCAGACCCTTAGAGTGATCATGGATGTGATCTCGAAGCGGGGTTTTGAATTGAAATCGACTTTAATGCTCTATATGAACGAGAGTTATCTTACCCTTAGCTCTTTTCTTGATAGGCTGTATCCTGGGATATCCGAAATTGTCTCCGAAAAAATGCTTGAGAGTGGTGAAAGGTCATATCTTATTTTTGCCGATTATCCGCTACGAACCGTAAAACAGGATCTTGAGGCAACGGCGAGAGTTCTAAAGAAATTATCCGGCTATTCGAATATCTCGGTTATTTTTTCCCTGACTACTTCACAGGCGGCATCCCTTGAAGCGGCCGATATTTCTCTGAACAAATACAAGAACTTCGATCTTATCCCGTTGAGAAAGGAAGAGATAGCAATGATAATTCGTAAGAGGATGTTGTCTGTTTCGAAAGATGAGAGTAAACCGACTTTCATGTCCTATGCCAGGGATCGGGGAGGATCATTTGAACGTAGGGGGCCTGCTTTTGGCGCAACACGAGGTATTGAAATAACCCGTGAATCCATGGAATATATTCACCGAATCTCTGGGGGCAATCCCAGGCTGGCGCTGATCACGGCCCAGACCCTTTATGACAAGGCTCGGGATAACAATTGCGTCGTGGTGGACGACTCCCTTGTTCGATTGGTCTCAGCTCAGAACGGTTATTCACTGGAAGGAAACGGCTGTGTATTGCGTTCGGGTCTTTCCAAATTAATGGAAGTGATACTTGACAAATTCACAAATCGAGGTGTTCTGGAGCATAATATTCTTTCGTATATGTCTGAAAAGTTCGATTGGGATTTTAATATTACAAGACTCAGATTGCGAACCTTGGTCAGGATGAAATTGCTCATAGATGAGCTGTGCCCCAGGGAAGGCTGGTTCAGACAATATTCGGTGAGGTAGATCGCATGTGTTATCACCTTACTATGTTGAAGGGGTGAAATATATACAGAGCCGAAACTTTTTGAGGCTTACCTGCGCTGGGTCCTACCGAAACCTTTGCTTTGCAAACGTTCCTGTATCTTCCGGCAGGTGTGCCGTAAGACCTCTCGCAAAAAGTGTTGGTAATATGACAGGTAAAGCCCTGTCATGCCAGGTGTGCTATGAAGTACACCGAGGTCCCAAAACTAGGGGTTATCCTGCTCGACATGCAAAGCGGTAACTATGCTGGAGGAGGGAAAAGATAGAGGGACTCGTTGCCCTCTTTGAGCACAACTGTCTCGCCCGGAAAGTGTTCCGTGCGATCCTGAGAACCGGGGGGAGGAGAAGGGGCGGCGTAGGCACACGCAGGCCCGAAATCAAATACAAAGGGGGAGATTAGCCATCATGCGAATGGACCGTTTCGGCCCAGGTTTGCCGCGCGCTTCCGCTCCGTTGCATTAGGAAATGCAACTGCGCCCGCAGGGACGTACTCGATTCCCTCCGTTGCATCAAGATGCAACTGTACCCTCGGAAACATCGGACTGAAAATTAAATAACTGTCTCATTTCGTGGTAATATCTGTTTGATTTCGTCTGATTCCCCCTTCTTGTGAATTTGTCGATTGAATACTGCTGGCTCTGTTGCTTTTTTACTATATATTCAGATATCACACAAGAAGTGAACTTTAAATGAAATCGGACAGTTATTTAATCCGCGATTCCCTGTTTCCTACGGGTTACCCTGTGACACAGGCGACCCAAAATCCACTAGGAAAAGGGGCATCGGGATGTGTAAAATCCATTTGGAATAATATAGTGAGATACCACAAACCATAAGTGCGGGCCGGAACACTGACCAAAACCGATATAAGTCATCTAGTCCTATTCGGGTGGTCAAAGGAGAGAGAACGTGTCATCGGGGAAGAAAAAGATCGTGATAGCTGCAGGGATCAGAACGCCTTTCGCAAGAGCCTGGAACGAGCTTGCTGGCCTTTCGGCGATCGATCTGGGCAAACCCGTGGTCACGGGATTATGCGATTCCATCGATCCCGGGAACATCGACGGATTGATCTGGGGGAACGTCATTCAGTCCATTGATCAGACCAACATGGCCCGGATTCTGTCTATGAAAAGCGGTCTCGATCATAAAATTCCTGCATACACGGTTAGCATCAACTGCGCCTCGGGAATGTTAGCTGTCACCTCTGCCGCCGATTCCATAACCCTTGGACGAGCCCAGGTGCTCGTGGCCGGGGGAAGCGAATCCATGAGCAATGCCTATGTCAGATATCCATCCACTTTCCTGCCGCTGGCGCGAAGAATACAGAGGTCCGGAAACGTATTTTCCAAACTAGCTTCCATTATGAGGCTGCGCTGGAGGGATGTCAGACCCGTCACCCCCTCCTTCAGGGATCCCATCTGCGGGTTAAGCATGGGGGAGACCACCGAACTGCTGGCAAAGGAGTATTCCATCTCCCGCTCCGAACAGGATAGATTTGCACAGGGCAGCCAGGAAAAGGCCATATCGGCACAGAGAAAGGGGCGGTTTAAAGGAGAGATAACACCCATGGCGATCGGTAAGGGAAATAAACTGGAAAAGGATATGGTCCCCCGGTCTAACTCAACAATGGAGAAACTGGCATCCCTGAAACCCATTTTCGACAAGAAGAAAGGTACCGTCACAGCCGGTAACTCCTCACCGGTAACCGACGGAGCGGCCGGTATGCTGGTCATGGAATCCGAAAGGGCCCATGATCTTGGACTCAAGGACCTGGTGACGATAAAAGACTACCATTACTGCGGCCTTGACCCTAAACGTATGGGGCTCGGGCCCGCCCATGCTGTAGGGGCGCTGCTGGAACGCAACAAACTGTCCCCGGGCGATTTCGATATCTTCGAGATCAACGAGGCTTTCGCCGCCCAGGTGCTGGCCTCTTTGAAGGCATTGGATGAGTCCCGCTTCTGCAGAAAGGAACTGGGGCTTGCAAGGAAGGTAGGCGAGATCCCGGTGGAGAAAATGAACTTCAACGGAGGGGCTATCGCCCTTGGTCATCCGCTGGGAGCCACCGGGTCCAGGCTGATAATTACCGCTGCTCGAGAACTATGGAGAAGGAAGAAGGAGAGAGCCCTGATCGCAATGTGTGTGAGCGGTGGTCTAGGGGCGGGCATGATACTTGAGAGGGTGGATTGATTACTCCAGGTCGGCGGAACCCCGATCAATAGCCTCCTATTCTCCCACTTGACCCTGGAATCCTTTACAGTTTGGGGTGAATTGGGATTAATCCCACAGCTCCTTTGCCTTTTTCAGTTCCTTGTCCTTTTTTTTCTTTTTTCCCTTTTTCGTTTCATCTTCATCGTTCTTTTTTTCCTCTTCCCGCAGTTTTTCCTCTTTTTTTATAATGAGTTTTAACTTGTGATGCTTGCAATTCAACCGATTGTTGGGATGAATGGGACAGTATATGCCCTTTTTGCATACCCTGCAGTCCTCGGGCTTTGGATAGGTAACCTTCTTTCTCAGTCTACCGTATTTTCTTCTGGGCAGGCAATCACCTTGTTCATGAGGTTGATTTTTCTTATACCAACGAAAAGATATTTAAATGTATGAAATATATTATCTTTCTAATAAATTCAGGGAGTGAAATCGAAATGATGAAACTGAAGAGTTTAAGGTTCAGCATAGGAAATATCATACTTCTTCTCGGTCTCCTTCTCCTAATTGCCGATTTTATTTTTCTCGTCTATGCCAGAGCCGATATCAACTCCCAACAGGTGGTGGCCGCCCTTAGCGGAGTGGGTGGTTCCATTGCATTCATTGCTCTAGGAATGATTGTTATGAACATAGATCGGAAAATGGGTGAGAAAGGAGTAATGATCGGCCAAACTGAAAAGCATCAATTGAAGGCTATGTCCAAGGGTAAGAAGGTCATCCTTTATGTGGATGAGAAACCGGAGCTGGAGTTCTTCGGGTCCTATCGAAGGATGGAAAAGGCTGGGACCGTTATAGGTGATGTCGAAAAGCACAAGGTGGACGTCAAGGTCCGGGTTTCTGCTCTGTCTGGTGATGCGGATAAATGGATCTACGTGGATGATGAACTTGTTTTAAAGGATGAAAAACCGCTCTGGTAACATCATTTACATTCCCCCTGTCCGATGCCTGTACTTAAAAAAATGGTAGTTGAAGAGTATGGCGAATGATGATTTCGAAAAATTGGTCCGAGAGGCCGCCCGTATCATCGCCAGCTCCCAAAGCAGCGTTGCACTCACCGGTGCGGGCATTTCCGTGGAAAGCGATATACCGCCATTCAGGGGAAAGCACGGTCTCTGGGAACGGTATGATCCTGAGGAATACGCGCATATAACCAGCCCCCGGAAGGACCCCGGGAAGGTTTGGCAGATGCTTGGGGAACTCTTGCTTATCTGCCGGGATGCGCAGCCAAACGAGGCCCATAATTCCCTGGCCCGCCTTGAGAAAATGAATCTTCTGGACGGCATTATCACTCAGAACATAGACGGTCTCCATCAGAAAGCCGGTAGTAATGAGGTGGTGGAGTTTCACGGAGGTAATTCCACCATGTCCTGTATGGAATGTGGGACCCAATACCATACTAAGGAGCTTTCTCTTGAAATCATACCGCCCAGGTGCGAGTGCGGCGGAGTGCTGAGACCCGATTTCGTCTTTTTCGGAGAAGCCATTCCCCACAGCTGCATCGAAAGATCCATAAAACTGGCCAGTAACTGTGAAGTGATGATAATTATCGGTACAACGGGGATCGTGGTACCATCTGCTCAGATGCCTTATCTAGCAAAATCAACCGGAGCCGTCCTCATTGAAATTAATCCGGAAAAGAGTGCATTTTCTGATATTGTCGACATCTTTATTCAGGGAAAGGCTGCCGAGACAATGAAATCGATAATGAGTAATATAAAATCCTAGATCAGTGGAACAATTGCGGGTTTTTACAAAACTTCGGTTGTCTGCCGGCCAGTACATCAAGGATCCCTTCTGCCGTCATTGTACCAGCTCTTATCTGGGCCTCCTTCGTGTTGGCTCCCAGGTGTGGGGTGAAAATGATGTTGTCCAGTGTAAGAAGTGGATTGTTTGGCGAAATGGGTTCCTTTTCGTAGACATCCATTGTTGCACCACCTATCTCTCCGGCTTTCAGCGCTCTGTAAAGTGCCGCTTCGTCAACTACCCCACCTCGGGCGCAGTTCACCAGCACGGCGCTATTTTTCATCATTTTGAACTGCTCATCGGAGATCATACCGGCAGTCTTTTCGGTCTTGGGTAGATGAAGGGAGATGTAGTCGCATTTTTTAAACAGTTCATCGAAATCGACGAGTTCGGCGTCCAGCTGGTGGTAGCAAACAATATCATTGTATATTATCTCCATTCCGAAAGCTTGACCCAATTCAGCAGTCAGCTGACCTATATTGCCACAACCGAGGAGCCCCAGGGTTTTACCGTATAGCTCGCTTCCCATCAATTTGGTTTTCTCCCATTTTCCTTCTTTCACTGAATTGGTACCCTTGACAATATTCCTGGCAAACGCCAACATGTGCCCGATGGCGAGTTCAGCCACGGAGTGCGTGGAGCCCGTTGGAGCGAATACTATGGGTATCCCCATTTCAGTCGCCTTTACCAGGTCGATATTGTCCACACCGATACCTGCCCGTCCAATTACCTTCAATTTTGAGGCATTTTCGAATATTCTAGGATCGTGGATCTTGGTGGCACTGCGGATTAACAAAGCATCATATTCCGCTATCTTTTCTACGAGCTCCTCTAGCTCAAAATGATATGCCGTCACTTCATGCTCTTTATCAAGAACATCTATTGCCTCGTGGGGTGTTTTGTCGTTTACCAACACTTTCATTTTTCCACCGGTCCCCGTTATGGTGGAGATGATGATAAATCTATCGGATTTTTTTCCTGACAATCTAATAAAATCCCTATACTTCGAATGGGAATTTCCGAATTTCGTTCATTTTTCCAAGAAAATGCTTTGAACCTTGGAATTCGGTTTCTCGGTATTCTGGCTGAGGCATTGTTTGAAACCAATACTCTTTCAACCGTAACCGCTTTCGTGAAAGAGAATATGGTGTTTAAGGATATTCATATCGACCTAATTTTTTATATGGGCGTATTGATAACACACATGAGGTAGAAAATAATAAATAGTTATAAATAAAATCATTCCATGTTCATGAGCACTGCCGTATTGACCGTCTTTAAACGGTATTATAATTCCGAATAGAAGATAGTTAAAGGCAGATGTCGAGGGCATGGGGAGTATCTACCAACATCCCAAAGTTCTAGGAGTTCGGAGGCTTCGAATATGGAGATATTTAAGGTAACGATAATGAGTGTAGTGGGTTTCTTGCTTTTGGCCGGACTAGCCTTTGCAGTGCAAAACATCCTTGTAAGCAGCGAGTTTACGGAAGCAGAAGATTTAGATTCCTGGCCAGAAGCGGAGAAAACTCCCGGGATCATTATGTCGGATTCTGACTTTTGGGATGACAATAAGAACGGTAAATGGGACGAGGGTGAAGAAGAACAGATGCCCGATAAATTGAGCGATATCGAGGAAAACTACATCTACGGTACCAATGCGACGAGTCCGGATACTGACGGAGACGGGATGCTGGATGGTTGGGAGGCGTTCTACATGGTAAAAAATCCCGTAACCGGAAAGTATACCATCGACCCCAATGTGCCTGACAGCGGTTCCAACCCTGACGGCGACGGCCTGGATCTAACGAGAACGGACGTCTTAAATTCCCATAACTCACTAACTGCAGAGTGGGACGGAGGGGAGAATTTCACCAATCTGGAGGAATATTGCGGAGGGAGGATACAGGACCTGATCGAGAATGTTGAAAGATTATTGACAACCGATAGGTTCGATCTTCTCCAAGAGATCGCAAAGAGCGGTGGTTTCCATCTCTGTGAAAATTTCCAGGACCCTGCCTCGGAAAAGGGCGAAAATTTCACCTATGAATCCTACAATCCCTGGCAGCAGAGGCATAGTAAGAACCCTGTATACGTCACCACAAATCCATCATCATTCGATTCGGATAACGACGGAATGGGCGATTATTATGAATTATATCATGGCGGAACCGATCGGCCGGATGCGTCATGGGGTGGAGCGAAGGCCTGGGAGGGTGAGGAGATGTACGTATTCAACGAATCTAGGCGAAGCTACGACCCGTTTATATACAGTTTTTCTCTCGATCCGCTGAATAAAGAGGATGCAGAACACGATATTGATATTGCTCTTATATATTCTTACAGTCATGTGCCCCTGGGTGGAGGTTATGCCGTGGGAAATAATTTCGTCGGTAAAAAGGAGTTTAGACCGGATGGACTCACCAACAAGGAGGAGTATTTAAAGGGAACCGATCCTTTAAACTGGGATACTGACGGGGATACTTTCGAACGACCTGACGGGAGCGAATTGGAATATGATGATGGTACCGAAGTAAGCAATGCCAGTGCTTACCCGACGGATCCCACCGATCCGGATACTGACGGCGATGGGATGTGGGATGCATGGGAAACCTATTACGGCCTGAATCCTCTGAACGCTTCCGATCGCTTCTTGGATCTGGATGGTGATGCACTACCCAATTACCTCGAGTTCGCTTATCCGGCTCCGGATCAGAAATGGTGGGGTTCCACCGATCCGCTGAATCCTGATACCGATGATGACGGCCTACCTGATGGATGGGAGGCATATAATGCATTATTGACCGATCTGGTGACAAATGACCCCGATATAGATCCCACTGATGTTCAGTATTATGTTACGAGCCTGGATCCCACTATTTTCGATTCCGACAATGATGTGGACTCGATATGGATAGACAAGAATGGAAACGAGATAATCGATCCCGGTGAGTTCAAGCATACGCCAGATAACGTAACGAACCTGAAGGAATATTTCGGGACGAAATTGTATCCATATGGTACTGATCCTAATGATCCCGATACGGATGATGACGATCTAACTGATGGCCAGGAGATACTAACTGGATTCCCCGGTGAACTAATAGATGGTATATACTATACTGTTCAGGGTTTTGTTGCAAAATATTATACCAACGCTACCAACCCCGATACGGACATGGATTACAATACAAAGGACAAGAGCAGAAAACTGGATGATTGGGAGGAGGTTAACGGACAGACCCGCGACGGACTGATCAACTTCCCATCCACCAATGCCTCGAACCCCGATACCGATCTGGACGGTCTTAATGATGTTGAAGAGGTCTACGGTGTCTGGATGGAGGATTTTGGCTTGGTGAATCCCAATCCGTGCAACAAGGATACCGATTTTGACGGATTGGCAGACGCGGAAGAGGTTTACTCCATTTACGGATACATAACTCATCCAAATCTTCCGGACACCGATTTCGACCAGTTGCTGGACGGGCAGGAAGTACTGTCCGATTTCTATCCATACAAGGATGATCGAAATGACGGAAAGCTGGACAGTTCCGATCCCCGTAATGAGGATACAGACGGTGATGGTCTTCTGGATGGCTGGGAGGCGCTTCACGGTTCTACCAGACAGATAGAGTTCATTCAATACTACTCTGATTTCCATGGCAGTAACATTTGGTTCGATGCCCAATTCGCCTCCAACGAATACGATCGGCCATATACCGGAAGCTGGGTGAATTTCCTCGATATTGACGGTGATGGCCTCGTGGACCGCGAACTTCCCGCAGTATATGTAATAAATCCATTATATGCTTACGATGGAGATGATGACGCTGATAACGACGGCCTGGACAATAAACAGGAAGAGGAGAACACTACGGAACCGCTGGATCCCGATACCGACGGTGATGAGCTACCAGACGGGTGGGAAATCAAGTACAGGACATGGGTGAACAAACCCTCCACTGGCAAGTGGGGATGGTATCTCGATCCAACGCAGAAGAACTCCATGGGAATCGAGAAGGACGACACCGTTGAGCTGCAGGTGTGGGATGACGAGTTGGGCACGACAGTGGCAAAAGAGATATCCGGGAAGGTCGAGGTGAGAATATGGAACGAAGAAAAGGGTGAGATAGAGGACGTGGATCAGGAGATCCATGATGGCCACTGGTCATTGGACTATCAAGGCCAGACATGGTATCCAGACGGTGCTTATTACTCAATGGTGGATAAGGATGAGATCGACCCCCTCACCGATCAACCTATGATGAAGAGGTATTATCATCCCCTTACGACTAAAATGGAATTCGAGTTTGGGGAATGGGATCCGATAAACGGGATCGATACCACACTGAACCCTAACAATTTCGACTGCGACCGGGACGGCATGCCTGACGGAATGGAGATTTTCTACATGGATGCGCCATACAATTCTTCCAATATCAACGAATTCGAGGATAACGATACGCTTGGGAGAGGATGGGAGAACTTATTCAATCTCACGTCCGAGTTATACGATACCGATTACAAACCGGTAGGTCACGAGATCGCCCCGGAGCTCTACAAGGGTAAATTCTGGGCTTCGAAAGAAGACTCCGATCTGAACGGTATACTGGATGGTAACGAAGATTATGATGGCGATGGATGGAACAACTCGGCGGAGGCACGTGGGAACAGTGACCCCACGGATGCTGAATCTGTACCCAATCACGATCCTTATAAGACCCCCGAAAGCCCGAACAGGGGTAGTACGAGAGGCGATGGAAGTATAGACCCGCCCGAGGAACCCTCTGAGCATAGCCCGTCGGAAAGTTCCCCTGAAAGTGACTTTGTGAAATCCTTCGAGGTCCAGGTAAAGAAGGCCGAATTTGCAGTGGTCAAAAAAAGATAGAACATTCCACAAAATAAAGGAATTTCCTACGGTGTTTGAGCATCAAATAGATGGTCAACGATTTCTATTTTTCCGTTTCGCATACCCTTGGGTAACGAATTTACGAAAAACAGGACGGGGAAATGAGCACTTCCAAAAATGGACAGGACCAGTTGCCAGAGGGAGGGGATGGGATGTGCTCTTTGATAGTCTCAAAAGCTGGCGTAAGCCATCATTGAAACGTAAAAAAGAAGGCAAGGATATAATCCTTACGGTCCTGCCCAGAAGAATCATCACTGTCAGCATATTTAAATATTTTCTTACATTTATCAAAGATGAGATGGCGTTTCAGAATATGCCGTTTCTAATTGGGGAAACCGGCTTGTGCCAGTAGAAAAATCCACAATGGTTTTTTAGAATGTATTGAGAAAGTATTTATAAGAGGTATTTGGATAAAGAGAACGATAATTCGGACAAGTTTAAAATGACCATTTGGAAGGTTGATACAATGACCACGAGATACGGTGAAGATAAGAAAAGATACGAGCTAATGATCAATCAAGCCATTAAATATTTCACCAAAGCGGAATGGTATGTCAAATCATATCCGATCGAGAGTCCCAATGGAAAACCCGATCCCATTGGTTCGCATATTCCTGAGATATGGGCGAAAAAGGACGACAAGGTTATTATCATGGCAGTGGAGACTTGCAAATCCATTGACACGGAGGATGCTAAGTTCAGGTTCAGGGAGTTCTCCCGTGCAAAGGGTGTAAGCTTCCACGTTGCGACCCCCAAAGACTGCAAGTTCAAAGCTCAGGAAATGGCGGAAAAATGGAATACGCCTTTAGAAAAGATCTGGACATTTTCCAAGTATTAGAATTTTAAGGGTGTTTCCGGATAAAATGATTTTCCTACGTCCCGATAAGATTTTTTAATTAAAGATATAGGTGCGGAGATGGCCCAGCCCGGTAAGGCGATGGACTGCTAATCCATTGACGTTTACGTCACGAGGGTTCGAATCCCTCTCTCCGCGCTCTTTCCTCTCGTATTTGCCATTTCCGGCCGGTATCTTTTCATCCAAATAGAAATATAAGAAAGTAGTTCCTGGCAATCATTGCAGGGTTAGGGAGCGCCATAAACACGGGAAGTTAAAAAGATGAAGGACAGAGCTCTATTAATTGTAGTTTTCATTATATTTTTTGGAAATGTATTGGTACTTGGCTCACCTGAAGCCAGTGCAATGTCGATAAGGGGTAATATAACTTGCATTTCCAACAGCCGTGATGTGGAACCCGGTGGAACTGCTGACTTTCTCCTGAACGTGAGCGTGAACACCAGCGGACTCGGAGAGAATTATCAGGGAGTCCAGGTAACCCTGTTTGTGGATGACGGAAGTCTGGACTCCAATCTCTCGGTTGATGTAGTGAATTTCAATACGGGGGGAGGGATGAGAATGGTATTTCTCAATCTTTCCGTACCTCGAAATGCGAGACACGGCCAGGTGCGGGTGGTGGTGACAGGCCAGGCCAGACCTCTTATCGGTCCGGTAACAGGAATAAGGTCCTTCGACCTTGAACCGGTTGAATGTTTTGTCAATGTCACCCGGACAAGAGGTGTGGCCCTTTATCGAAAATTGCTCAATCTTGATCTATACAGGGAGGGGGAGGGTACGATGAACGTGACCATCGAAAACCTTGGTAATTCATGGGAAAACGTGCATCTCGAAGTGTTATTTATGGATGGACTTCTCGGTATTGACGCCCATTTATCTGAGAATACCTTGAACCTATCGCCCTTCCAAAAGGTGCAGGTCGCTTTAATCGTGAGTGCAGGTTTGGATGCTTCTTTTCGGGAACATAATATGATTATTGCAGCAAATATTGATAACGATCCTGAAGGCGACTATGATAGGGAAATCGCCGTGAAGGTAATGGTTATGATAAAGCCCGAACTTGCTGGAAAGCCTTTTGAAGCGGAAGGCGACCCCATTGAACTTGAACGCTCCACCCGAGATATCGACGTACTCATACGTTACACATCCATCACCCTCGGTAATGATCGGATGTCGATAAAAGTATCGGGTAGGGCAACAGGGCCGTCGCTTGCCAGAGTGAAACTCTATATGGTGTTTCGTAACGACATTAGCCCTTCTAAGGAATGGCAATGGGAACCCATTGGCATTACGAAGAACACACCGCAGTGGAACAAATGGGAATCCGATTTGGAGATGATGGATACGGAATCATATCTACCCGGATATTTGAGGAATATGACGACTTCTGACAACGTCTATTTTGTCGCCATTGGACTTGATCCAGAATACTCCTATAATTATGATATTGTCGCCAAGAATAAAGGAGAAATGGGTTCTCTTGATTACCTCGAAGTACCCATTGAAGCGGAGGATGAGGTTTTCACGATTTTCAGTATGGACCCGGGGATGTTGATCTTAGTCGGCGGAATAGTTGTGACCTTTTGTCTACTTTTACTAATACTGGTGGTAAGAACGAGATCGTAAAAGACGTTTTACAAGTTCAAATACGTCGACAATAGCATTTTCATATAATGGTCGCCGATATGTGAGATCGTATCTTTGGAGAGTTCAGCCACATCCCTTCCTTCAAAATAGTTCATACATTTGTCGAAAAAGGCCATTGCCACCTCGATATCACCTCGGACCGCACTTTCCTTCCCCTGAGTAAGGTTCCTCCGTATGGCTCCCGGGATGTCTGGCTCATTGATGAGCGTATCAAGGCAATCATTGTAGAATCTGCGAGATTCCTTAATATCTCCCAGATGATGATGTGTCCATCCCATGGCAGCGAGATAATCCGCCTTCAGCTCACCAAGTTTCGCACCTAAGGCTAAATTCGCGCCCTCTTCGAACAAAACTTTAGCTGCCTGCCATTCTCCATCTTTCATCAGTAAGCGCCCCGTTTTCAGGCCGATCACCAGAAAATCTGTGACGTGAGTTATTTCAAATTTATCCCTCTCGTTATGAAGAATCCCAAGGCAGACTGCCGTCTTACAGCCCCCGTCTAATTTATCTTTTGGAAGAGTATGATCATATTGCCCCAAGACTTCCTCGAGGACAGACGATAGCGCCTTCAGGTAATGGACCTCTGCGAGTTTTCTTTCACCCAACCGTGCCCGTATGTCGCCAAGAAGTGAGAATATGATGAAGCCGTCATTTCCTGAGAGTTTGTCGAGAGAATCAAGCTCCAAAGTCTTTGCCAACTCGTCCTGTCTAAATACCAAGTGGAAGAGAAAATGGAAATGGCTTATGAAAGGCCCCAGGAGAGAATACTCCCTGCAGTTCATGAGGTGGTGAAAGAAAGCTAGCAGATCATCCTCATCCTCTTTCTCCATTATGCAGGCTGCCGTCTTTTTGTTTTTTCCGTTTAGAAACTTGTTGCTTGTCATCTCTTTTAATCGTTGGAAAAGGTAATCAGCTCTTCTTCTGTGAGCCTCTCTCCTCATTTCCGGGGACGACCACTTTTTGAAGAAATCCGTCACTATATCGTGTATTTGGAGAATCGCCCCGTCCCTTATGAGCAAATTTTTACTTATAAGCGAATTTAGGGTACTCCAGCCAATTTCAGTCGGACTTTCCGGGGATACCAGAGCTAACTCTCCATCAATACATATCAGGGATCGGTTAAATATGAGATGTTCTACTTCTACGGGAGTTCTTGCAATCGACATGTATTGAAGAACCTGTTTTTCCGTTGAATCGAGCTTTGAAAATATCTCATTCTCCATGAACTCGCTCATATCGTGCAATTCTTCCGGTGCGATCCCCTCCGACATCTTCGCCCCAATGAGCTCCACCGCCAGGGGATGGCCCTTCGACATCTCCATAAGGGATGATAACCCCTTCCCTGTAACGCTGGTCTCCGTGACCGCCGATAACAATTTTTCCACACTGTCCTCATCCAGGCCATGCAGCTTCATTTCGAATATCTTTTTTTCAAGAACTGTATCTCGCACATCGTAGAACTTCTTTTTTCCCCGCGATAGTATCAGAAATCTGGCTTTATTGAAGCGTGCTGCCTCGTTCTTCATCATCACCATCAGTTCAACGATATCATCTGAAGCCATGTGGAAATCGTCGAAAACAAAAAAGAAATTCCCCATTTCCAACGATTCGATCAATGTCCGTGCTATTCCGGGTATGTTGGTTTTGTCAGTGTATCGAGTCATTGTGTCGATCAGCTGGGGAAGTCCCCTACCACGGAGGAATTCACCTAGTTCCATAAAGAGGCTACGCTTGTCATCCCATGAATAGAACCTGTGCCAGAAAACGCTTTCACCAGATACTTTTTTACCTGCGTACCTTGCCCCAAGCGTCGTCTTGCCAATTCCTGCGAGACCGTATATCACCACGAAACGGTACCCCTCGTCAAATGCGGTTCCAATATCCTTGATCTCTCTTACCCTACCGAAGAAATGTCTGAGACCCGGGATAGTTTCATTATGGTGTTTCCCTTCTCTATGTACCTGGGTGGGTACATCCTCCCCTTTTGCATCCACAATGAGACCGGGTAAATCGATGTAGCCTTTCTTCTCCATGGTCCGAATCAAGTCTATCATTCTGGCGTGAGTACCGACAATGGTTGAACATTCTTCGAGAGTCAGTATTTCCAATTCTTTTGACTCGCCCCTATTCACTTCCACCTTTACTTCTTTTAACCTGTCTCTGATATTCTTTGTTATCAGGAATCCGTCGTGGGTCAGCAGATAACATTTTCGCCGCCGTTTTAGTCCTGTCACATGACACAACTCGCTGGTTACGAGATTGTCGTTGATAAGCTCTTTCATGGCCCTTGGAACTGCGCTTCTCATTATTCCTATTGATTCGGCGATACCTTCCTGTGTTAGCAAGAAGGCTCGCTCAAATGATCTTGAAGGGGGGAAAAAATCGAAGAGGTGAAGCAATGTCTTTTCCTTTACAGTGAGGGTCCAGGTTGCCTTTCTCATATTTTCAGATCCGCCGTCTCGTTATGTTTTTCTGTCAAGTGATGGATGAATATTTATCCAATCCATATATAATCCAAAGCATAAGTTTATTTATTAAATATAGTCGGACAAATCATTTAAAATTTTGTCCCAAAAATCAGATTTCTGTTTATTACCCACTCAATTCCAGTATGGTCTTTGTAAAGCAAATAGGATAATGAGATAACTATTAAGTATCAATTATGGATTTAGCCGTTAAGAATATTATTTTGGGACCGGGAAATTATTGATTTATGATTCGTCAGATAATGATTTAAAAATAAATGACAGGTGAAGAAGATGGATTTCGAACTATCTGAAGAGCAGTTGATGATCAAGGAGAGTGCGAGAGAATGGTGCAACAGGCACATGCCGTTCGACAGGATAAGGGAAATGGAAATTAACGGATATCCCTATCCAAAGGATATCCCCAAAGGCCTTGGGGAACAAGGGTTTATAATGGGTGTGGTGCCAGAAGAACATGGCGGTCTCGGTTTGGATTGGCTTACCCAGAGCCTGATATCCGAAGAGATCGGGTATGCTGACCCAACCATTGCTACTGCGGCAGCGTTCATGGCAGTGGGTACCGGTTGGGGTTTTGTGATCGACAAATTTGCCTCCGAGGAAATTCGTGATAACTTCATAAGACCAGCAATCAAGGGCGAAAAATTCGTGGGAATTGCCTCCACCGAACCAAGTGGTGGCTCGGACGTTGCCAATCACAAATCCAACGCCAGAAAGGTCGGAGATGAATGGGTACTCAACGGTGAGAAGACCTTCATAAGCGGTGTGGAGGAGGCAAGGGAATGGGGTGGTGGTTACTGGACCAACGTACGAACTGGCGACCCGTCGGGGGGAGCTAGTCACAAACACATGACTGCTTTTTTTGTACCTGTGGACAGCGAGGGTTTTCATCCGGACGTTCCGTACAGAGATGCGGGAAGACATTCTCTTTCTACTTCCGGATTCAGGATGGAGAACGTTCGAGTACCTGAAAACTACATGCTCGGGAAGGAAAATAAGGGTTTTTACGGGACCATGGAAGGATTTGACAACGCCAGGATTTTGATAGCTGCCAGCGCGGTGGGTGTAACAGAACGTCTTCTCGACGTGGCTATGGAATACATCAAGGAAAGACATACATTTGGGAAACCCCTTGCCAAGTACGAGGGTATTCAATTCGAATTGGTAAAGCTGTACAGGGAAATGGAAGCCACGAGATTGCTTTGTTACAAAACGGCCTGGATGCAGGATAAACGTTACCAGGAAGGAAAATACAAGCCCAAAGAGGTTGCCAAGTGGATATCCATGATCAAATGGAAAGCACCCCATCTCGCACTGAAAGCTGCCAATCAGACCATGCACTGGCTTGGTGCTGCGGGATATACCGATGAATATCCCATCGAAATGGCCTGGCGCGGTGTTATGTCCTACTGTGTGGGGGCTGAAGGCGGCGCCAATATACAGAAAATAGTGATCGGAAGGGAATTACTGGGCCCGGAGTACATACCTTACAGGTGAGCCAGAACAGGTGTTGAATATCATTTGGAGGAATTAACATGAAATTCGTAGTATGTGTAAAACAAGTCCCACGAGAGTTTTTTTCTTTATCCAAACCCTGCGCTGGCTCGGTCACGAAAAGAAAAAAATTCGGAAAAAAGAACCGTGACCTCACTTGCTCGGTTTTGGGGGAGATAATATGAAATTCGTTGTATGCGTAAAACAGGTGCCGGATACCACCGAGGTTGAGGTGAACAAGGAAACAGGTACAATAATCCGCGAAGGGGTTCCAAGTATACTCAATCCCTTCGACGAGTTCGCACTGAATGTGGCGCTGAAGGTAAAGGAGAAAGTTGATGCTCACATTGTAGCGCTCAGTATGGGCCCGCCGCAGGCCGAACAGGCTCTTAAAAAATGCCTTGCTATAGGTGCCGATGAGGCTATCCTGCTTAGCGATCGAGCCTTTGCCGGGTCCGATACGTGGGTCACATCTCTGGTCCTTGCAAGAGCAGTTCGTAAAATTGGCGATGCCGATATAATATTTTGCGGGCAGCAGGCCATCGACGGGGATACTGCTCAAGTCGGTCCCGAAATGGCTCAACATCTCGGACTGCCGCAGGTAACTTACATGGAGGAAGTGGAGGAAGTGGGGAAATCCAATGTGATCTGCCGGAAGGAGACCGATGAAGGATATGTCCGTATAAAATGCAAACTTCCTGCGCTTCTCGCTTGCCTTGCCACCAGTGATTTCGAGCCGAGAATTCCCAATATCCGGGATATTTTCAGAGCGAAGAAGAAGCCACTGCACCAGTGGAATATGGGGGATATCGGGGGTGGCCTCGAAGAATACGGGCTGGAGGGTTCTGCCACGCAGGTGATAAAATCCTATGCTCCTTCTGAGCGAGGTGATTGCGTGATGGTCGATGAACCCCCCGAAGCCGCGGTCAAGAAGATACTGGAGTTCCTGAGCGATCAGGGGGTGATAGGTTGATAGTGGTGGATGGGGATAAATGTACCGGTTGCGGGGTATGCGTCAAGGCTTGTTCTTTCGATGCTCTGGAGCTGGTGGAAAAGCTTGCTGTATTTGACGACGGGAAGTGCACCTATTGTGGAGTATGTATATCGGCCTGTCCCACGGATGCCATCGACATGGAGAGAAAACCGCAAACCGCCGACGTATCCGCTTACAAGGGAATATGGGTATTTGCGGAGCAAAATGGGGGCAAGCTGAAGAACGTGGTCTTCGAACTTCTTGGAAAGGGAAAGGAGATCGCAGAGGAGCTGGGTGAGGAGTTATGCGCGGTTCTGGTGGGGAATAAGGTGGAATATCTCCCGAAGGTTCTGGCGTCCTACGGTGCGGACAAGGTCTATATGATAGACGGCGAAGTATTCGAAAACTATTCAACGGATGGATACAAGAGCGCCATCTCCATGCTGATCACGAAACACAAGCCCAATATCCTGCTTTTCGGGGCCACACACGTGGGAAGGGATCTGGCGCCTACGGTGGCGGCACACCTGGGCTTAGGTCTTACTGCTGACTGTACCGGTCTGTCCATAGTGGAGGATAAATATCTTCTCCAGACACGTCCGGCATTCGGCGGGAATCTCATGGCCGACATATTAACTCCCGATACAAGACCGCAGATGGCCACGGTGAGGCCAAATGTCATGAAGAGACCCGAGCCGGAGGAAGGACGGGAATGCAAGCTCGTAAAGGAAGATTTTCAAATAAATCCCAGAAACATACGAACTGAGATACTCGAAGTGATCACAGGTGGGGTGGAGGGTGAAAAACCCGTAGAGGAAGCCGATATAATAATATCAGGTGGAAGGGGGGTTGGTGCACCGGAAAATTTCGACATGCTGAAGGCAGTGGCAAGAAGTCTCAAGGGTACTATCGGGTGCAGCAGACCCGTGGTGGAACTGGGGTGGATGCCGAAATCAAGGCAGGTGGGCCAGAGCGGGAAGACGGTTTCACCCACGCTTTACATGGCCTGCGGAATATCGGGAGCTATTCAGCACAGGGTGGGTATTCGAAATTCCGATATAATAATCGCGATAAACAAAGATCGGGAAGCGCCGATATTCGAGCTTGCGAACCTGGGCGTCATAGGCGATATATTCAAGATTTTACCGTTGCTGGCCTCCGAGCTTGAAAAAAAATCTGAATGATGAAATGTGCTTACGAGAATAATAATCTAAAGGGAGATTATTTCGGAGCTTGTCGGATTAAAACGATAAATAAGATAAGCCTAGTCGTAACTCCCGTGCCGGTATTATTATGTGTACTAGGAGCCGAAGCCGCTTCTGAAGACAGTAAAATACAGGTGGTATCAACTGATCCCGCGAATGGTTCTAAGAACTTGCCTGCCAGCACCAGTGTTTCCATCAGTTTTTCGACGCCGATAAACGTAAGCACGCTTGGCGCGGCGAACTTCATAGTGATGAACATTCATGACAGCGGCTTATTTGATGGTGAGATCACTTATGACAATTCCACAAACACAGTGACAATTTCAAAATTTACATTCAGGGTCGGAGGACAACTTGGGGAGGGTGGGGGTCTCCATCGCGGGGCAAATCTCATGGTTAAATTACTCAATATCGAGGGAATGGATGGCCATAAACTAGAGGGAACTGACGCAATTCCAGGCAGCAATTATGAATTCCATTTCGATGTAGATCCTCGTGGCAAAAATGAAATGGAGGATTCGCCCGGCCTCGGATTGCATATCTCGATTATTGCCATTGGCTGAGTAATGACCCTTATGAAGCTTGCAAAAAATCCGCACAGGAAATAGAAAATTACATATCTTTTAGTAAACAATACCATTAAATATCCGCAAGGACGAAAAATATCATAATAAGAGGAATCGAATTGGCAAGACGTTATTACGATGAAGACGAGGACGAGTTTATCGAGGGCGAATGGCTCGACCAGGAGCCCCGTGGGATTAGAACCGATGAGCTTCATGGGGAACGAGTAAGGGTAAAGCAAGGTGCCGGGCAGCAGCGCGGTTTTTCAAAAAAATTCACAATACGGCTTGACCCTCGATTCACATTTGGGGGAGGCGGTAGGGGGCATCCGGGGCAATCGCAAGGGATGTCTACCGAAAATAGAGGTTTTTCTTTTTCGGAGATGGAAAAGAAACATCTTTTTTTTGCTACGTTGATGCTCACCAGTGCATTTATGCTTTTATTTCACGGAGGATTGTATGCGGGATTGCAGGAATTATTCGTTTGGCCTCATTTCTTGTTTATATTGGTTCCCTCACTCGTTGCGGTTATCACCGGTTTTCTCACTCACGAGATGGGTCATAAATTCGCTGCTCAGAAAATGGGTTACTGGGCCGAGTTCAGGTATAGTCGTAGCGGACTCTTCATGGCACTCATTTTCGCACTTTTTGGATTCATTATCGCTGCGCCCGGAGCAGTGATGATCTACGGACGTCTTTCGAGAAAGGAGAATGGTATCACTTCACTGGCCGGTCCGGCGATAAACACAATCTGGGCAACTCTCTTTCTTGGAGCTATAATGATAATGAGATTTACAGAATTCACCGGACATAATGTGAGGTGGGATTTATTGGAATTTGCACCATGGATAAGTACGGGACAGGTATTATTGTGGAATATATTTTACTACGGATTTTTTATGAATGTAATTTTTGCAGCTTTTAATCTGCTGCCGATCCGTTTCCTGGGTCTGGACGGGTACAAGATCCTTGACTGGAATTTTTCCGTATATTTCTTATTCGTTGCTGTGATTACCGTTTTTATTTATATTTGCGGTTATCTAGATATATTCTTGGGAACAACGCATGCTGCGATCTTCGCCATAATCTGTTTAGTAATGGGTATTTATCGGAAAATGAGATGATTGATCTATTTTCTGCAAAGTCCATGTTTGTCTAGTTAATTTTCCGAGAGAGGCTGCCTTTCATTAAAAATTCTTCCCTGCAGAATTCTCCTTTTTCCGTCTAACATACACCGTCAATGCGATGGCTCCACCTATCAGCAAAATTGTCAAAATTATCCACAATAGCACCCCTTCATCAGCTTCTTTCTCTCTTTCAACGGGCTTTGGCAGGGTGACGTCACCGGTATCGAAGTGCTGTATTTCGACCGCATGATTCCCCGAGGCCTTGCCGGAAGGCATTAGAGTACTATATCCAGCGTAACGGGAATGGTAATTAGAAATTCCCTCGGCTGGCAGATCGAAGACAACGCTCATAGAGTATTCGATGCGTAGCTCCACATAGTTTATCCCTTGGAGCGGGCGTGGAAGTTTTATTCCCATACCCTCGATCCCGAAGGTCCATATCCCCGGACCCGAAACATCGAGCTCAGCAGCGTCATCGCCCCCTGTGAACGATAGGTCGCTCTGGTAGTCCACGCTGCCATCATTGTTGTAATCGATGGTGAAGGCGAGGTCTGCAGCCTTGAACTCCGCAAGGTCCAGGGTGGAAAATTCGAGTTTTACTCGTGCTCCCGTGGCCCCCTCCGGAACCACCACTAACTTCGTCTGGTTGACCAGTGATAATGGATTTCCTGTCTGATCGTTATACCGTGAGAACTCACCGGACCATACAGCTTCCGCTTTAGATGTATTTACCGAATGGTACCCGTTCACCTCGGAGTCATCATATGCAATTATCGCATCACCCACCGTAATGTTTTGCTTGGGATACTTTGCGCGGAGTGCCTCCAGGGTAAGAGCGATCCCCACTGCCCTTTTGGCATCCACGATACCGTAGCCCTGGACGTAATCCACGGGCTTCCCCCACCATCCAGTTGAATTTTCATCACCACCAACATTCCCGTGTTCAGCAGTTGGTATCAGGAAATGGGCAGAGGCTTCCAGTATCCATTCAGCATCGTGTATTCGTGTTAACGGGTTTGAGTTCCATTCTTTCCGGCCCTCCCCGGAATAATCCTCATGCATGGGCGATATGCTCATGGAAGGACATGCCTGCCAAAGCAGTGCAACAAGGCCAGCCACGTGAGGTGTGGACATGGATGTACCGCTGATCGCCAGATAATAGGGATCCTTGTTTCCGGCGGCGTAAGAAATACCGCTTATCACGGTTCTCCTTGCCGAGCAGGACCAGATGGATTTTCCCGGGGCTCCGATGTCGGGATATGTGTGGTTATCCCCTATCTTTCCCCTGGAAGAGAAATCGGTAACCGCAGAGCCGTCCCTTTCATATGCTGCCACCATTATCGCTATCGGAATATTTCCCTGACCCGAGGTGGTCAATTGGTCGCCGTTTGGATCGTCACGCCCGTCGTTTCCGGCCGACCAGGTGGAGACAACGTTGTTCTCGAAGGTCAGTTTCTCGATGGTCTTGGTGAGCATGGACGAGGGGTCGTACTCTGTTACTGTGGAATGCCACGAATTCGTCACTACTCTTATATTGTACGGATTGGCACCAGGGCGCGAATGGTCGTACACCCATTCCAATCCCTGAATATAACCATCTTCGTAGGGAGAGGTTGCTTCTTCAGGTATGGATACGGTAACACCAATGAGATTTGCTGCCGGAGCAACTCCTCTTCTTGCGCCAGCCGATGCATCGCCATTTCCTGCCACCGTTCCTGCGACGTGGGTTCCGTGCCCGTAATTCGTATCTGTGTTCTCCGCCTCGATCCAGGTGCCATCTCCAGCATCGTACACGTTCTTTATGGTGGTATGGCCGTAATCAAGGTCAGGGTGCCCAGCGTCTATTCCCGTATCGACGACGCATACGGTCACACCTTTCCCATCTATGGGCGCCGATTCGCCGGTATCCGAACGGATCACGGAGGACCAGACTTGGGTTGCGTTTATTACGTGGGTACCCATCTCCATGTCGATAACTACAGGATCATTTTGCTCGACGTAAATTACCCGATCATTCTCGAGGATATTCGTCAGGGCTTCCTGGGGCCCCCTTAAGGAAAGGGCTGGAACGATATGGAACGTTCGCTGAATGCTGAAACCGAGAGACTCCACGAATTCTCGGTCCGAGGGGCTTATATCTGAGGCAAACTGCATGATCAAACCAATTTCATTATTCTCGTCAGGAATAGGACTCTCAAGATCAGGGCTAAGACGGGATTTTATAATCATTACTTGAGGAACCGTGTCCGATCCACTCGTCGAGGTCGGTTGAACAAACATGGGGCCGAAGAAAAGAAGCATTAAAAGACCGGAAACAAGATATTTGTATTTCATCGGTATGATAACTCTGCGTATCAGCAATAAATTTTATGTCGATTTTTTCGAGGAAGGTCCTCAACTCCCTCGAATTGGTCTTCTCTTCAAGAATTCCAGCAGGTTAAACTTAATTATGCGATAATATCTCACCCGGATTAATGGAAATATGTAAAATAAAATTCATTGCAGTGGACATGCAGTACGATTTCACGAGGCCAGGCGGGGCTTGTTACTTCCCGAGACCCTGTACGGATTTCATCAAATCGATTCTTCTTCCGGCCCTGAGCGAAAGGGGTATCAGGATCCACGAGATAATTGCCGATTATCGGCAGCCAAGGCCCGGTGATCCCAGAGACATTTGTCATCCCGGAGAATGGGGATACCGCTCGGAGATACCGGATGAGGCGAAATATGACGATATCTGGATAAAGAGCCTTAACTCCCCATCATGGACGAGGGTGAACGCCGGCGATCCGGACGGAGCGGGAGGTCTTCCCATAGCTGATCACGAGAACTTTACTCGTTGGCTTCATAAAGGCATCGGCATTCCGGATGTAACGAAAATAGTACTTTTCGGACTTACCCTTGACTGCTGCGTTTTTTGTACGGCTCAGGACCTGATGTTCAGAGGTTATGATGTCCTTATACTTGAAGAGGGAACCGATACAAGGTCTGGAGATGGGATCGAAAAAGAATATTTGCTGAATAAGCCCCCTCTCATCTACTGGGCGAAGCCCATCCGGTGGGATGACCTAATTATAATGCTCTAATGAAATTCTGATGCCCGGATATTGAGATAATCTACGATTCATTCTGTTTTTCTTCGATTGTATCGGGAGTTTGTACCTTGACATCGTCATTTTCACTTTGTTCCTGATCGGATTCATCTTGGATATTATTCGATGGTTCCAATGTCTCAACAGTTTTGGTGCTATCGTCATTATTAATAGTGCTTGTCGCTGTTGTGGGCACGCTCTCATCCAATTTCTCACCAGTTTCGGATGAAACTGACGTCTCCTTATTATCATTCTCAGCATCATCCTTCTCCTCGGTTGATTCAGTTGGCTCTTGTATCTCCGAGGAGGCTTGGAGTTGTTCATCCGTTTCTGCTGCATCCCCAATATCTGGCTCCGATGTATCCTGGATAGTCACGGGTATATCCAGGTGGTCTTCTGTGGACATGGTACTTTCCGTCTCTAGTTCCGCTGGAGTTGTAGCGGATTGATTTTCATCAATTTCCTCGCCTATCCCCATGCTGTTCTCTATTTTGGCGTACCTGACCTTCAACTCGACAATCTTTTGCTCGTATTTTGCGACCCTTCCAGTCCATTTCTCGATTTTCGCGCTGTTTTCGGCTGCCGTGTAATGAGCCACCTTCGCCCTGGCCTTCTCAAGCTTCCTTTCGAACTCACCAACCTCTTCGGCGATCTTGAAAGCTTCCCCTTCCTTGACTTTTGATATCTCTTCCACGCCTTCTTTGCTCTTCAGCTTTTTCTTCTCCTTCTCGACCTGGATCTTGATGTACATTGAAAAGGCGACTAGCAGAAGGCACCCCGTCATACCGAATATGAAGAACAGCCAATCTGGAGTTAATGTTAGTGTAAAGACGAGGAACAGGAATGCAGTGAACAAAGCCAGGGGGAAAAAAACGCCTTTGTTCCATTTATAGATGGTCTTTCCAGGGTTTTGCCCCACCGGCAGCAGACTATAGGTCACTCCTACCAGAGCTATGAATATGCCCGAATCACCTATAACGTCTAAGTATTTGTTCCCCGGCAGCAGCAGCAGTCCGAAGGGGAATAAGAATGCGATCCCCGTTAGCGTTCGTCCCGTCTCCGTCCTCGCAGACCTGCGCTTCTTTATCTTCTTCCATCTCTTTTTTAGGGATTTGTCTTTGAATTTTTCCTTTACGGGATCATACGATTTGCCAGGGTTACCGAAGGGTGAGCCGAATATCGACGAAACGAACAGTATAACGAGTCCCATGGCCCAGATCCGCCATTGGGAGAGGATGTGTTGCAATCGGTTGAAGAACATGCTTGATAGTTCGAGGCCGAGATTCACCGCGGCCACCGACAGCAGGACCAGGGGTATGGCTACGAGAAAATCCATGAAACTGAAACTAAGGATTCCTCCGCCCATGACCAGAGAATATGCCAAAGTAGTAATACCCATGGATATAAGGAAGGGTTTGCGCATGTGTTTTGGGAAGAGCTCTCCTTTGTCCCCAGCCATCTTTTTCGTCTTTCCTTTTTTGTGTTCCTTTTCCATCTCCTCTATGACCTTTTTATCACCTTTCTCTTCCAGTTTCTTATCGATTTTGTCTTCGATCTTGTCCTGGATTATATCGGCCAAGTCAAGCTCTCCCAGGCACTCGGTCAGATTCTGAGATTTTTCTATCACCAACTCCCCGCTGTCACCCAGGAAGCTCGCAACCTTGTCGAAGAAACCTTCCAGGGCGGCTCCAAAACCACCCCCCCGCCCCCGCCAGCACCACTGGCCCCCCCAGCCCCCGCACCCGTTCCTCCCGCTCCAGCCCCTGCACTCCCTGCACCTGAGCCCACAATCGATATTCCCACAGTGGCACCGGTGGCCCCAAGAACTGTGGCTACTAACACTGCTGGCTCTACCCTCGCAACGATTCCCACTGCATTCGATATCTTAATCGGGATATAATTTCCACTGCTGTATGTTCTGGTGACGCTCTCATTCTTTCCGGAGTAACCGTATATGACCTCCAGTTTCACTTCACCGTTCTCGTAATTGTTTGTATCCACAATCACATCGAAGATCCCGCTTTGCCATGTCTCCCCGTCATAATTGCCAGGAGTCATATTGATCTTCTCCTCTCCGATTTTTATTATTATGAATTTAACGTCGTAATCACCCGCAAAATCCGAAAAGTTTATGGGGACCTTTATCTCATCCGTCACCTCGTAATAGTATTCATCCGTTTCATAATTCATCGTCAAGTCAATTTCCGTTCCATCAATGGTTGTTGGATTATTGATGCTGGGTTTGAATTCTTCCGCTTGAGGTTCCGGCTCAATGGGTTCCGGAATCGTGGGATCAATTCCGAATTTATAAATCTTATTAGTACCGGTTCCGCCGCCAAATAAATATGCAAAATCTCCTTGACTGTCATAGGCCAGGGCCGTATCATCGTTTGTGGCAGGGATACTTACTGATAATACCTTGTATGTCCCATTCACAATGTCGATACTAATTACCTGTGTGCCCGCAAATGCGATAATATTGGTACCGTCGTAATATCCCACCATATTCGCCGTATTTTCGAGATTATCATAATTTAACAGGTAATCGGGACCCACAACAATGTTCTTTGATACATCGTCAACAGTAAAGTTCATCACGAATATGTTGAGCGATTCAGCCCGTGCGCCGCTGTCCAGATAACCTCCGAACAGGTATGTCATGTCACCCACGAGGACTGCCGTCTGTCCGTAACGGTACGTCGAACCGGCAGGAGTGTTGTACTGACTCAGGTTCTTGGTAGAGGGATCGTATGCCCAGACCTCGAATGATGGTTCAGCTGGTCCCAGTCCTCCCATGAGATAGATATACTGGCCATTGTAAACCGCCATGTTATAGGTGTTCGGCGGAGCATCCTGACTCGAGTCGATTGTATCTGCCACGGGATCATATACCCAGAACTTCCCGGTTGGGATATCAGGACTGCTATAGAGGTATATCCCATAATCAGTGCTCACTGCTTTGAGATTGGATGCCACATTGGGCAGCTTGGCACCCATTGTAGTAATAGTATCCGTGGATGCATCGTACCGGTAGATGCCGTCCATCAATATGTCTCCGTCATCCTGACCTCCGAATATGTAGGCGCTACCGTTGTGCCAGACCGCACAGGTTTGTTTGAGAGGAATCGGGAGTTTTCCGTTCAACTCAAGTGAACTCAGGGCAGGTTCGGCAGCCCCGGAAGTGATGGTGAATTTACTGCTGTAGCCTGTGGCAACACGTTGTTCCAATTCCTTTTCGTTGGTCACTACCTTTAGGTAACAGGTGCTTGAGACGTTATTCGGTACTGCCCATGTATATTGTTGCGATTCGGTGCTGTCAATTGTTGCAGTTGCGTTCACGACTAATTCCCACGGTCCTCCCGTGCTGCTGTCCGAGAAATAAATATCCGAGCTGGGTCCTTCCACTTGATTGGAAAAATTGATTATTATTTGATATTCTTCACCTACTGTAAGAACATCACTTTCCGCGGGAGCCGAGACCGATACCTCCAAATCCTGCACAGCTCCCTCCTCGGAAACCTTGCATCTAATAATACCGTCCCAGTAATCTGCGGTGGGACCCGTCCCTTCGTCATACGCCTGTCCACCGAAACAGTACCAGGTATCGGAGCTAACAGTGGGCGTCGCCACGGCGGTCTTCATTAGACCGGTAGGGAGAGTGTCGCTCAATTCTGGCTCTTTCCATCCTCCTCATTGAATTCCCATATATCTTTCCGTGGAGCCGCACCTTCCCCTCCAAAGACGAAGATGGATTTGGTGGTCAAAATCCCTGAAGCCTTGCTGACGTTGGAGTTGAATGGGGTCCCCCATGATTCCACGGTCCCTCCAGGAGTCCAGACGAAGACGTTGTTCTTCATTGACATGCCATCATGTCCACCCAGAAAGAACCAGTAGGTGGCGGATTTTACTTAAAAATAGCCACAAGAACGCCAGTGCCTTTAGGCTCTGGATGAATTGTGGCGCCGAAGATTTAAAC